>JAIDPG010000192.1 GCA_029062865.1 Oscillospiraceae bacterium | reverse complement strand
TCTCACCGATGTCTCCCGCCGAGCGCGCCGCGAAAATGCGCGAGGGCGTGCATTACTGCGAGCTGCTCCCGGAGGAGTACGTTCCCGGCGCGGAGTATATCGCGCTGTACGAGGCGGGGCTTGCAGCTTGGAGCAGGCAGACGGCGCTTGCCGTGCGGTCGGTGTCCGAGCAGATACTGCAAAGCAAGGGAAAAGACGTTGTTATCGTGTCGCTCGCTCGCGCGGGCACTCCGATAGGCGTGCTGATAAAGCGTTATTTGAAGCGCTTTCACGGGATTTCGGCGGCGCATTATTCAATTTCGATAATCCGCGGACGAGGGATAGACAAGGCGGCGCTGGAATATATTTTGGCGCGGCACGACGCGGCAAAAATACAGTTCGTCGACGGCTGGACGGGCAAGGGCGCGATAACGCGGCAGCTTGCCGAGGCGCTTGCGGACTTCCCCGAAATAGACCCGCGCCCCGCCGTCCTCGCCGACCCCGCGGGGGTATGCGAAATTTACGGCACGCGCGAGGACGTGTTCATCCCATGCTCGTGCCTTAACAGCGTCGTTTCGGGACTGTTTTCGCGGACGATTTTGCGCGAGGATTTGATTCGCCACGGCGATTTTCACGGCGCTGTTTATTTCGAGGAGTTTTTTTCTCACGACAGGACGTATGAGTTTATTGAAGCGATCGAGCGCGAGTTCGAGAGCCTGCCGGGATATGTTCCCGAGGAGTGTTCAAAGCCGCTTGGCGAGGGCTTAGCGGAAACGCGGAAAATCGCGGAGGAGTTCGGCGTGTCGGACATCGCGCTTGTAAAGCCGAGCATCGGCGAGGCGACGCGCGTGCTGCTTCGGCGAACACCGGAGGTCATTCTCCTGCGAGACCCCGTAAGCCCGCTCACAAAGCATCTTGCGGAGCTTGCGCGGGAAAAGGGAGTGCGCGTGGAAAAATATTCTCTCGTGAATTATCACGCCGTTGGGATAATCAGAAACTAACCGAAAGGACTGCGAATATGACAGCATTCTCAAAAACAAATATACTGCTCCCAAAGCTCGACGCGGCGGGAATGGCGAAGTGGTCGGTCGTGGCGTGCGATCAGTACACAAGCGAGCCCGACTACTGGACGAAAACCGCCGAAATAGTCGACGGCGCGCCGTCCGCTTTGAAGCTGATACTCCCCGAGGTCTACCTCGAAGAGCCCGACTGCGACAAGCGGATTTCCGTGATAAATTCCACGATGACGGAGTATCTGGAGAGCGGACTTTTTGAGGAGTTCAAAAACTGCCTTGTTCTCACTAAGCGGACGCAGGCGGACGGGCGGCTTCGCGCGGGGCTTGTGGGCGCTGTCGACCTTGAAATGTACGATTATAACAAGGGGAGCAAGTCGCAGGTTCGCGCGACGGAGGCTACCGTAAAATCGCGGATCCCGCCGCGCGTGAAAATTCGTATGAACGCGCCGCTGGAGCTCCCGCACATTATGATACTTATCGACGACCCGAAGTGCACGGTCATCGAGCCGCTTCTTGAAAAGGAGCTGAAACCCGTTTACGATTTTGAGCTTATGCAGAACGGCGGGCATCTTTCGGGGGCGATAGTTGACGGAGACGACGCGGACGGCGTTCTCGATGCGCTGGATAAGCTCGCCGAGGAGGAGCTGAAGATCAGACATTGGAGCGGGTTGGAAAAAGAGGGCGTGCTTCTGTACGCGATGGGCGACGGCAACCACTCGCTTGCCACGGCGAAGGAGTGCTACGAGCAGAAAAAGGCGGCGGGCTCACCCGACGCGGAGCTCGCGCGGTTCGCGCTTGTGGAGATCGTCAACCTCCACTCACCCGCGCTGGAGTTCGAGGCTATTCACCGCGTGATATCCGACGTCAACGCCTATGACTTCGTGCGGACAATGGAGGAGGTGCTGGGGCTTTCGGACAGCGCGGAACAGGAATTCCAAATGGTCGGGCTCGGCGGCAAGGTGAAAAAATTCGGCATTACAAAGCCGACCTCTAATCTCACAGTGGGCTCGCTGCAGAAATTCCTCGACGAATACCTTGCCAAAAACGGCGGGAAGATCGACTATATCCACGGTGAGGACGTTGTGAGAAAGATCTGCGCGGACGGATCGACAATAGGCTTTTTGCTCCCCGCGATGAAGAAATCCGAGCTGTTCCCGACCGTCATAAAGGACGGCGCGCTGCCACGTAAAACATTCTCTATGGGTCACGCGCACGACAAGCGGTTTTACTGCGAGGCGCGGAGGATAACAAGGCTATGAAATGGCTTGACGATCACCACAATTCTGATAAGCAGAAGCCTATCATATTGCGGCTTTACGACACCTCGCCCGAAAACTCGCCGTGCCTGACGTTCAACCCGTTGAAGCTCTCGGACGAGCCGGATTGGAACCCGATGCCGGAGGAATGGCATTGCTGCTCCGAGCCGCTGCGCGTTTACTTCAAGGATTATCGGCGGCTGCTTAAAGGCTATTTCGCGCTGATGTTCCCGACCAAGGACGCGTTTGACGGCACGCCAGAGCCCACGTTTGACGAGCTTTACTGGAACTGGCTCGGCGCGGAGGACTGGAGCAAGGCGCTCTCCGCGATAAGGAATGAGCTCCCGAAATTCTCTCCCGAGGAGAGGGAATTTTACGAGGCGTTTTTAAAATGGTTTGACGAAGCGCTGGCGCTTTCAAATATCATAGTCTGCGAATCAAATTTATAGGCGTCGCAGTTCAGCGCGTACCGAGCAAAACAACCTACCGGTGTTGACATAAATTTCAAAAAGTGTCAAAATTTTCAAAGAAAATTTTGACCGGTGAGGGAATTTTGAAATTTAAATTAAAATAAGGAGAATTATGAAGTATTTTGTGGATAATTTCGAGCGGCGCGGGACGTGCTATCACGAATTTACGCGCGGAAAATGGGACGGAGCGACGTTCTGGGGCGAGGATAGTATGTATCTCCGCGACGACATTATGAGCGATCTGAAGCTCTACGAGCTGGTGTTCAGGCCCGCGTTTGAAAGCGTCGGCGGGACATTCAACCGGTGGGGAACGAACGACGTAACGCGCGAGATATGGGAGGCGATGCTCTCCCACGCGATAGACGTGGGCGGCGAGGTTCAGGAGCTGTTCTTCGAGGTGACGGCGTTCGTCGAAAAGGGTCTTGATAAAGACGGCGTGTTCTCTATTCTTGGGATTTGAGGTGATAAAATGGACATCGAGTTATTTTACAAAAGCGTTCTCGAAAGCGACAGCGCGCCGATAGTTATCTGCGATTTAAATCACACGATATTTTATATGAACCCCGCCGCGAAGGCACGTTATCAAAAGCACGGCGAGCTTACGGGCACAAGTATTTTCGACTGCCACAACGCTGACTCCAACGAGAAGATAAGGCGTGTTGTCGAGTGGTTCAAGGCGGACAAATCGCATAACAAGGTCTACACGTTCCGCAACGACAAGGAAAACAAGGACGTGTATATGATAGCGCTTCGCGACGACCGCGGAGAGCTTATCGGCTATTACGAAAAGCACGAATATCGTACAAACGAAACGATGAAAAAATATGATTTAATTTAAGGGGGAACTACTTATGAAAACAGTTATTGCGTATGAATCAAAGGATCAGCAGAGCGTTCTGAAGCTTGTGAAGGCTATCGACGAGAGGTTTTCCGTGACGCTTATCGACGTTACTGAAACACGCTCGGCAAATCTGTCGGAGTATGAGCTTATAGGCTTCGCTTCCGAAATCGAGGACGACGGCTTCTACCGCGACATCGCGTCGTTCGCCGCGAACTGGATGCCGCGCGACAAGAAGATCTTCTTCCTCTACACCGCGCCCACCGAAAAGCCCGACTACTGCGAGGAGCTTGAGGGCACGGCGCATTTCAAGAACTGCGAGGTCGTCGGGAAGTACGGCTGCATGGGGCAGGAGGGGCTTTCTGGCTTCAGGCTGTTCGGGAACAAGAACAAAAACCACCCGAACGAGGAGGAGATCGAGGGCGCGCTGAAATTCTTCGAAGAGGTAAGCCGGCAGGTTCCGAACAACAAGAGCAAAAAGGACGACAAAAAGGACAAAAAGCCCGAGGATAAGAATACCGAGGCTAAAAAGGACGACAAGGACAAAAAGGATAAAAAGTAAGAAAAACGCCGCTCGTTTGATCACGAGCGGCGATTTTTATTTTTATTTTTCGATAGAAGCAAAGCGCGCTTCATAAGCGTTATGCTTTTGAATTACAATTTCGGCTAGATCGTTTTGTGAAATTTCCTCGCGGTGAATATTTTCGGCGGTGTAATACTCGCGGTCGCTTGACTCCAGCGTGAGGTCTATCGCGCGGAACGTCACGCCGCCTTTCGTCATCAGAGCATCCAGCTCGCGGAGAATTTCCGCGGCGCGCTCGGGGGATTTGTCCTCGGAGCAAACGCAGATATCAAGCACCCCACCGATTTCCCCGAGTGCCGCGATGTCGTAAATCCCGTCGGGTTCGAGAATGTCTGTCGGGATAGAGAAATCATGCGCGGGGTATCTCTCCTCATTATCAGAATCCCGCGCGAAAATCAGCTCACCGAAGCCGATATCCGTTTCAAACGGAGACGCGGGGCTTTCGAGCACGGATTTTACAAGCTCGCGATAGCGCGTTTCCAGCCGAAGCCTTGTGTTGTAGCCATTTGTGACGTTGCCCTCGTAATTGTCGTACAGGAACCTGCCGTTCAGCCCGAAGCTTGCCACAAAGCTGCTGTCATCGCTGCCGGGCTTTGAGATTCGAACGAAGTAGTTTCCGAATTTAAAATTATATCCCGGGTTTTCCGCCACAAAGCCGGGATAGTTCTCCGCGACGTATTTTTGCGAGCTGCTCTTTACGAGGAAATACGAAACCGGGTTGCCGCTCAGCGCGCACCCGAACCAAATCAGCCACGCCGTCGCTGCAATCGCGATTATCATCGCGATTACGCGGAATACTCTCAAATGCTTGAAAAAAAACGTCTTCATTTACTTCGCCCCCTTATTTATCCCGAATATCGCGAATTTGTACAGCATCGCGACGATTATCCCCCCGAGCGCGAACAGGAAGTAAATAAACGCCATAAGGAGGAGATCAATCAAGTCGGCGCGTTCCGCAAAAAGCCCAAGAGCGTTCGCGATAAAGCTTATCACGAGCAGCAGCGCCGGCACGATGTACAGCGCCCTCAAGCGGAACGCCAGATACCCGAGTGCGCCCGCGACCGGCATTATCAGCGTGTTGACGAACAAATCCTCTCCCCCCGTGAGGCTTAATCCTACGTACAAGCCGAGCAGCATTAAACAGCTGTAAATCACGGTGAGATAGCGCTTCGCCGATTTCAAACCCTTTGTAACAGGCGGATTTTCGGGAGCTTTATCCGCGGGAGCTCCGCCGAACAGCGCCTTACATTCCTCGCATTCCGCGATGTGATTGCTAACCAGCTCCTCGCTCTCGGGAGAAGCCACGCCGTCCTGCACAAGCGGGATAAGATCGCGGCAAATATTGCAGGTTTTATTCTCATTCATAGTCAAATTCCTCCTTTAATGCCGCGCGGAGCTTCTCCTTTGTACGGAAAAACATAACCCGCGCGGAGCTTTCCGAAATGCCGAGAGCATTGCCTATCTCATAAAACGAATAGCCGTCAATGCGCATCAGCGCAACGTTTTTCGGGGTCTCGCGCTCGGCGTTTATCAGCTCGTAAACGCGGCTGACAAGCTCCTTGCTGAGGTAGCCTTCCTCCGCGGAACGAGAGCCGTTTTCCTCGATAAGATTTTCAAGCGCTTCCGTCTCGACCGAGCGCTTTTTCTTTTTGAGGAAATTGAACCACCGTCGTCGGGCGATAGAGAAAAGCCAAGTCTTAACGTCGCTCTCCCCGCGGAAGCCCGCAAGCGACTTCACGACCTCGAGAAACACCTCCGAGGTGAGGTCCTCGGCGAGCTCAGCCGAGCGGCAAAGGCTTAACAAATAGCGATAAATGTCCTTGCTGTAGTCGGAATAAAGCCGCTCCAAAGCCGTCATTGCCCTCCCCTCTTTCTGCGTTTCTGTAATATTAGTGGCAATTTTTTTGAATTCGTTACAGGATTTTAAAAAAATTTTTCCCCGCCGAAGGCGGGGAAATTGAAAAAATGCTTTAAATCAACTTTTCGGCAAGAGAAGCGATCTGCTCCTCGTTTTCGGGGGTCATAGCGGAACGAATTGTGATCGTGTCGAGGAATTCAATATTCTTGCTGTTCTCGAACATTCCCTTGATGATCTTCGCGGCGGTGGGAGCCCACGTGCCGTTTTCGATTATCGCGAGCTTGCGATTCTGGAAATTGCGCTCGGTGAGGTTGTCGATAAACGTCTTCATAAACGGGAAAATTTCCATATTGTAGGTCGTCGTCGCGAGGACGAGCTTGCCGTAGCGGAACGCGTCCTCAACCGCCTCCGCCATATCGTCCCGCGCGAGGTCGGTGACGGCTACCTTCGGGCAGCCCTTTTCCTCAAGCCGCTTCGCGAGGAGCTCCGCCGCCGCCTTTGTGTGTCCGTAAACCGACGTGTACGCGATGACAACGCCCTCGCTCTCCACGCCGTAGCTGCTCCAGGTGTTGTACAAATCAAGGTAATAGCCGAGATTTTCCGTGAGGAACGGTCCGTGCAGCGGGAGAATCTTTTCGATCTCAAGCGCCGCAGCCTTCTTCAGAACCGCCTGAACCTGCACGCCGAATTTCCCGACGATGCCGAAATAATACCGCCGCGCCTCGCAAGCCCAGTCCTCGTCGGTATTGCGCGCGCCGAACTTGCCGAACGCGTCCGCGGAGAACAGTGCCTTTTCAGCCGCGTCGTAGGTCATAATTACCTCGGGCCAGTGAACCATAGGAGCGGTGATGAAAGTCAAAACGTGCTTCCCGAGCTCCAGCGTGCTTCCCTCGCCGGCAACGATCTGGCGATCGGCAAAGTCCGTGCCGAAAAACTGCTTCATCATAACGAACGCCTGCTTGGAAGCGACGATTTTCGCCGACGGGAATTTCTCCGCAAACACGGCGATGTTGGACGAGTGGTCGGGCTCCATGTGCTGAACGATAAGGAAATCGGGAGATTTCCCCTCAAGCGCTTCTTCCAGGTTTTTCAGCCAAAGCTCGCCGAAGCGGGCGTCCACGGTGTCGAAAACCGCGGTCTTCTCGTCCATAATGACGAAGGAATTATACGCCATTCCGTTCGGCACGTCGTACAGCCCCTCAAAAAGGTCGATGTCGCGGTCGTCCACGCCGATGTATTTGATGTCGTTTGTGATGTTCATTTTTTGCCTCCGTTTATTTATATTTCCGCCCTGTTGGGGGATTTTTCCGTCAAATATTATTATAGCACTACTTTCAAATATTGTCAAGCCTATAATATAATTCCGCAAAAAGCGTTCCCGATTTTTGTCGGGAACGCCGGTATTCTGTTCTTAATTACTTGCGTCTGCGGTTTGCGGAGAGAACCACCGCTAACGCCGCCGCGACAGCCGTCGCCGCGGTCGCGCCGTAGGTCACGCCCATTGCGGGGTTGGTGGCGCTGTCGCCCGCTACTATCCCGCTTGTGCCGCTTGTCAAGCTGCTTGTTGTGTTAATGGAATTCGTCGAGTTGGTGGTAGTTACGCCGGTTGTGGAGTTGGGAGTGGTTGTCGAAGTCGTGCTTGTCGTGTCGCGGGTTGTCGTGCCCGCGATGTCGCGCGCCGCGCTGCCAATGCCGTTTGCAGCGTCGCTTACCGCGTTGCCTACGCCCTGAGCCACGTCCTCAGCCGCCCTGCCGATGCTTCTCATAGTGCCGCCGATAGGTCCGTCAGCCGCCGCGGTCACGCCGATAGCAGACGCGCACGCGAGCGCCAAGATCAATGAAGAAAATTTCTTATTCATATTGGAAGTCTCCTTTGCAGATAATATCAATGAAAGTCTTTTCAAAATCCCGATTATTTAAGACTCTGAAAAGGCTCGGTATTATTATCCGCAATCGAGGCTCGAATATGACAAGCAGATAAATGGATTTTTGGTCGTTTTTTCTAATTTTTCTGGCGTATTCCCCCGCCGTGAGCAGGTGAATTCGCAGGATCATATAACGCGTTTCTTAATATATCTGAAAAACCTGATTTTATGGCAATTCGTTTCGAGAACGATCGAAGCCTCGGCTAATTCCCAATCCTTTGAACGCTCGATGTCGATGAAGAACGTATCGCCGCCGAAATTCTCATAGACACGCGTTATCAGCGCCTCGTCGCAATACTGCTCGAATTGCCTGTAGATCTCCGCGCCGCCGATGACGAACACGGGTTTTTGTCCTGCGCCGCGAACACGCTCCAGAACGCTCTCTATGTCCGTGAAAACCTCCGCGCCGTCGATCGCTTTCGCGGAGCGCGACAGCACGAGATTTTCACGGTTCGGAAGCGGACGCTTCGGGAAGCTCTCGTAGGTCTTGCGCCCCATGATCACGACGGAGCCCTGCGTTATCTCGCGGAAGCGCTTCATATCGTCGGGCAGCCGGGTCAGAAGCCTGCCGTCACGCCCGATCGCGCAATCGTTGTCCATTACCAAAATCAGCTTCATTTCGGTTTCTCCTTTTGATAAGATAAAACGCCGCGGAGTGATTTGGCTCCGCGGCGAAAAATTTCCATCCCGTACAAGCATTGCCTTCCTCGGAAGGCCGCACCCGCATGGGCAGCACCCACGAACGCCTGCACGGTCTACGTATTGCGCCCACTGTTGCGAACGCTTTTCAATCAGAGCAGATAACCTATCCGTTGGTCTCTTGCCTCTTGATAATAATATCGTCAAGCCGCGCGTTTTGTTTAGCATTTTTTGGGGATTTTTCCCTGATTTGTTACTTTCTATAATCAAATCGGCAAAATCCGGCTTGTCCTTTGGGAATAAACACAACGGGTTTTATGTAACAGTTTACAGAAAAACATTGTTCAAAATAATCATAGCTTTATTTTACGCCTTTTCCCCGCCTTCGGCGGGGAAAAGACGTAATCGTTCAGAGCTTCGTCAGCTTCGCGTTATTTCTCATAAGCTTCTTTGCGCCGCGCTTGTCGAAGTTTATTGTTATCATCGCGTCGTTGCCCATCGGAATTACTTCCGTTACCTCGCCCTCGCCGAAGATATTGTGCTTTACGCGGTCTCCCGCTTTGAAGCTCTCAAACGCCACGGGCGCGGACGCGGAGACTTTCAGCTTCTCGCTTTGCTCTTTGAGGAAGCTCCGCCGCTCGGGCTTAACTATCGGGTTTTTCGGGGCGGTGCGCTCGCCGTGGCGCTCCGTCAGCTCCTCGGGAATGTCCGCAATAAACTCCGAGAGCTTGTTGGCGGTCGTTTTGCCGAACAGCATACGATAGCGCGAGTGCGTGGCGATAAAGCGCCGTTTCGCGCGGGTTATCGCGACATAAGCAAGGCGGCGTTCCTCCTCCATTTCGGAGAGGTCGTTCCTGCTCATCATCGACGGGAAAATGCCGTCCTCCGCCGCGACAAGATACACGACAGGGAACTCCAGCCCCTTAGCCGCGTGCATTGTCATCAGCGAAACGCGATCCGCGGCGCTGTCGTAGTTGTCAATGTCCGAGACAAGCGCCACCTGCTCGAGGAAATCCGCGAGCGTTGCCTCGGGGTTTTCGGCAAGCAGCAGCGCCGCGTTGGATTTCAGCTCCTTGATGTTCTCAAGCCGCGCCGCGCCCTCGTCGCCCTGCGTTTGCAGCATATCGAGATAGCCGCTGCGCTCGGCAGCCGCGTCGATAAGCTCATCGGGCGGGAGCGTGTCGGCAAGCTCGTCCAGCTCCTCAAAAATATTCGCCGCTGCGCGGAGATGATTTGCGCGCTTCGCTATAGTCTCGTAATTCACAGAGTCGCGGCAGATCTCTATCGGACTAACGCCCAAGCCCTCCGCTATACGGATAACCTCCTCAACGGTCGCGTCGCCGATACCGCGCTTCGGCTCGTTTATCACACGGCGGAACCGCACAACGTCAAACGGGTTGTCTATAAGCGACAGATACGCCATTATATCGCGGATCTCCTTGCGGTCGTAAAAGCGCACGCCGCCTACTATTTTGTACGGAATTCCCGCGCGGACTAAAGCCTGCTCGTAGCTTCGCGACAGCGCGTTGTTGCGATACAGCAGCGCGTAATCGGAAAACTTGCCGCCGCTGCGCACGCCCTCGGCTATCTCGTCCGCAATAGCCTTCGCCTCGTTCTGCTCGCTCGGATAGAGATTAACGGATATCTTGTCGCCCTTGCCGAGTTCGCTCCAGAGGTGCTTCGGCTTGCGGTTGGGATTGTGACTGATGACGGCGTTCGCCGCGTCTAGAATGTTCGTCGTCGAGCGATAGTTCTGCTCCAGACGAATGACCGCGCAGTCCTTGTATTGCTTCTCGAAGTTCAGGATATTCGCGACGGTCGCGCCGCGGAATTTATAAATCGACTGGTCATCGTCGCCGACTACGCCTAAATTCCCGCTCTCTCCCGCCAACAGCGAAATGAGCTTATACTGCGCGAAGTTCGTGTCCTGATACTCGTCCACCATTACGTATTTGTAGAGATTGCGATAGTGCCGCAGAACGTCCGGGAAGTCCTCGAAGAGCTTTACGGTGAGGAAAATGATGTCGTCGAAGTCCACCGCGTTCGCCGCTTTCAGCGCTTTTTGATATTCGATGTAGATCTCCGAAGCTTTCTGGTCTAAAAGCTCCGCGGTCTCCTGCGCTTCTTCGGCGAATTCCTCCGCCGAGATCATTCTGTCCTTCTGCTCGGAAATGCGCGACTTCAGAACCTTTACGGGCAGGAACTTCTCGTCGATGTTCTTCCGCTTCATAATGTCCTTAAGCAGGCGCTTGGAGTCATCGTCGTCGTAGATCGCGAAGCCCGATTTGTAACCAAGGTGCTCTATCTCGCGCCGCAAAATCCTCACGCACGCGGAGTGGAACGTCGAGGCGTTTATCTTCTCCGCGCCCTCGCCGAGCATTTTGGAAAGCCTGTCGCGAAGCTCCCCCGCCGCCTTGTTCGTGAACGTTATCGCGAGGATATTCCACGGGTTGACGGGCTCGACGGCGATTATCTCCGCGAGCGCCGCCGCGTTTTCGGGAGTTTTCGGAAGGCTCGGGAAATTTTCTAAAAACTTACGCTGTTCGTCCGAAAGCTCACGCTCCGCTTCATCGTGATAAGCGTTGCCAAAGCGCATCATATTCGCGATTCTGTTGACGAGAACGGTCGTCTTGCCGCTGCCCGCGCCCGCGATGATAAGTACCGCGCCGTTGATACGGAAAATCGCCTTTTTCTGCATATCGTTCGCGCGGGAGAAGTAGGATTCCAGCGCGGATCTTTTCAATTCACTGTAGTTCAATTTTCACCTCTTATTTTAAAGTCGCGAAAAACCGGCTCACTCCGCTTCGCTCCGTTCGCCTAGCAGCCTACAAAGGCTCCGGGCGCGTTGCGCCCTACGCCTTTGTAGGCTCTTTTTTCGCTCCACACTTCGCTGGGTATGTTGCTTTTGTTCTAAACGCGGCTTGTAACGGCTCGCGGGGAGCGCTGCTTTGGGTTGGAATACCCCCATAATGCGCCGCCTCTGCTGTTTCTTAACGGTTATGTGCTTTTAATGCGATTAGGGGGTTGTGGCTGAATTAGAGGACGCGTCTATCGCGACAAACGGATTAACGTCTCCGACCGCCGCAGGAAGCTTGCCGTCCCAGTTCTGTATCTTCATATAATCAATATAATTCGGGCTGTTCGTCAGCTGCTTCTGCACCTGCTCGATAGCGTAAGCCTCCGCGTCCGCCTTGATTTTCTGGCTGTCCGCCTCCGCCTGCGCCGCGATGACCTTCTGCTTGGCTTCCTCTTCCTTCTCGGCGGTTTTGTTCTGCATTTTCAGAGCGTCCTGCGCGGCTATTACCTTCGCCTGAATAGACTGCTCGAACGCGTCGTCAAACGAGATGTTCTCGATAGCGAACGCCGTGACGATCACTCCCTGCGAGTCCAGCGTTTCCTTAAGCGACTCGTAGATAGCGTTCTGCACCGTCGAGCGGTTCTGAACCAAGTCCTCCGCCTTGACCTTGCCTATCTCGTCCTTTGATATTTTCGCGACGTTCGGCACAAGCAGCTTAGACTCGACGTTCTCCACGCCGATAGCGCGGATTATCTCGGGAAGCTGAGTGCCGTCGTAGCAGTAGTTGAGCTTCAGCTTAAGCTGGTCGACGGTCTGCGTGTCCGACGTGTACGCGTCGGTCGTTACCTCATACACCTGCTCGCGTATGTCGATAGGTCTTATCTCCTCCATAAACGGAATGTGAAAGTTAAGCCCCGCCGTCAGCGAGCTGTTCACGATCTTCCCGAAGCGATACTTCACCCCGATAAACCCCTCGTTCACAACCGAGAAGCAGTTGAAAATCACAATTATCGCGACAATGGCGATCAGCACCCACAAGATAAGCTTGCTTCTGTTGCTGCCGCCCTCGCCGCCGTTGTCTTTTTTGCTGTCCGTAGAAAACTTTAACATATTAACTCCTTATTTTAATTTAAATTTCAAAATTCCGTCACCGGTGTCGTTCCGCGCTGCGCTGCGCTTCGCTCCGCGCAGAACGACACCGCTGACGGAACCGGTCATAATTTTGCTTGCGCAAAATTATGACACTTTTTGAAATTTACTTGTCACCGTTTCGTTGCTGTTGGTTGGTACGCGCCTTAACTGCGCCGCCGGTGTGTTACTTCGTATCGGTATGCGCCAAATTGCGCCGCCGTAGTGTTGCTTTTCTTGATACGCGCCCAACACCGCCTCCTCAACACTAGCTGTTGCTGTTCACCAATTCGGAATACTTATCGTTCACCGTAAGGCTCGGCACTACCGACTTCCGCGAGATCCCCGCCCGCGCGAACGCTTGCGTGAGCATCAGCTTTACTCTGTTTACCTGGTTTACCTCCGAAGCGCCCGGGTCGAAGTCCACGGCAACGATGTTACTTTCGGGGTGGCGGCGGCGAAGCTCGCCGATTACGCCCTTGCCCGTAACGTGGTTCGGCAGGCACGCGAACGGCTGCATACAAACGATATTCGGCACGCCCTCGTCGATGAGGTCGAGCATCTCGGCTGCTAAGAACCAGCCCTCGCCCGCGATGTTGCCCGGAGAAACGATCGGGCTTACCTTTCGGCGCATCTCAAAGATCTCTCCCGGCACGCCGAATTTCGTGCCCTTAACCGCCGCTCTATAACTCTTTTCGAGGAACATAAAAGCCTTGATGACAAGGTTCTTGATGTTCTTGGAAGCCGCGGAGCTCGCCAGCAGCTCGTGCTTTGTCACGCCGTGCGAGCAGATATAGTAGAAAAATCCCATTAGATCGGGCACGACGACCTCGCAGCCCTCGCTTTCGAGAAGACCTATAATATCGTTGTTCGCTATTGGGTGGAATTTTACGAGAATTTCCCCGACCAAGCCGATTTTCGGCTTTTTGATGTCCAGCACGGGGAACTCGCTGAATTCCTTGACGATGTTGCGAATGTTCGTGTTAAAGCGCTTTATCGAGAGGAACTTCAGCTCGTCTCTGATAAACGCGTCCCACTTTTCGTACAGCGCGTTCGCGCTGCCCTTGACTTTCTCATATGGGCGGACCTTGTACAGGCATCTTTGCAGAACATCGCCGTAGATCATTCCCATAAACGCTCTCATCGCCATTGCGGGCGTGATCTTAAAGCCGCTCTGCTTTTCAAGCCCGACGACATTCAGCGAGATAAGCGGAATGTTATCAAAGCCCGCGTCCTTAAGCGCTTTTTTCAGCATACCGACATAGTTCGTAGCTCTGCACGCGCCGCCCGTTTGAGTGATCATCACGGACGTGTTGTTAAGGTCGTATTTGCCGCTTTGAAGCGCGTGGATTAGCTGCCCGACTATCAGAATAGACGGATAGCACGCGTCGTTGTTGACGTATTTCAGCCCCGTGTCGACTACCGCTTTCGAGCAGTCCTCCAGCACGAGCATTTTGTAGCCGCAGTGATTGAACGACGCCTGCAAAAATCTGAAATGTATCGGCGCCATTTGCGGGCAGAGTATCGTGTGCTTGCCGCGCATTTCCTTTGTGAATTCGGGCTGCTTTATGTAACCGACGTGCCCGCGAGTGGGCTGATAGTTATGTCGCTGCCGCTCGTCCACTACCGAGATAAGCGAGCGCAGGCGTATTCTCGCCGCGCCGAGGTTGTTCACCTCGTCGATTTTCAGGCAGGTGTAGAGCTTGCCGAAGCTGTGGAGTATCTCCTGAACCTCGTCCGTCGTGATAGCGTCAAGCCCGCAGCCAAAGCTGTTAAGCTGAACGAGCTCGAGATTGTTGCTGTCGCCGACAACGTGCGCCGCCGCATAGAGACGCGTATGGTAAGTCCATTGGTCTACAACGCGGATCGGGCGGACTATCTTCGTGAGGTGCGCGACACAATCCTCGGTCAGCACCGCAAAGCCATAGCTTGTTATCATCTCGGGAAGCCCGTGGTTTATCTCCGGGTCAACGTGGTAAGGACGCCCCGCAAGCACAATGCCGCGCTTGTTGTTTTCCCTGAGATAGCGCAGCGTCTCCTCGCCCTTTATCCGCACAAGCTGTTTAAAGCTCGCGTCCTCGGCGTAGGCTTTTTGAACCGCGATCTGTATCTCGTTTTTCGTGATGTACAAATCGGGGAGGCTCTTGCTTATCTCCTCGAAAAGCCGTTCTATAAGGCGCTTTTCATCGAAAATCGGCAGGAACGGATTGAGGAACTTCACGTCGCTTCTCAGCTCCGGCACGGAGTTCTTGATGACCTCGCTGTATGTCGCGACGACGGGGCAGTTATAGTGATTGTCGCCGCCATTTCCGTCCTTCATTTCATACGGGAGCGACGGGTAGAAGATACGCTTTACGCCGTCGTTTATCAGTGCTTGAATGTGCCCGTGCGCGAGCTTCGCGGGATAGCAGACGCTCTCGGACGGCATTGTTTCAATCCCGAGATCGTAAATCGCCCGCGTGGATTTCGGCGAGAGCTTTACGGAGAACCCGAGCTCGGTGAACAGCGTGTGCCAGAACGGGTAGTTTTCGTACATTCCGAGCACACGCGGGAAGCCGATAACGCCGCGCGGAGCTTTGTCCTCCGGCAGGCTCTCGCGGTTAAACAGCAGATTATATTTGAACTCGTAGAGGTTCGGGAGCTTCTCGGCGTTCGCGACATTTCCCGCGCCGCGTTCGCAACGGTTGTTGCTTATGTAACGCTTGCCGTCCGCGAATTTCGTGATCGTAAGCAGGCAGTTGTTCGAGCACTTTCCGCACCGCGCCGTGGTTTTCTCGGGCTTGAAGTCCTTAAGCTCGTCCGCCTTGGCTATCGTCGAGACCTCGCCGTCGTCACGCTCGATCCCCACGAGCGCCGCGCCGTAAGCGCCCATAAGCCCCGCCTTGTCGGGGCGGATGACCTCGCGCTCCACAATCAGCTCGAACGCACGGAGCACGCTGTCGTTCATAAACGTGCCGCCCTGCACGATTATCTTGTCACCCATTGAAGCGGTGTCGCGCAGCTTTATTACCTTAAACAGCGCGTTCTTGACTACCGAATACGACAGTCCCGCCGAGATGTCCGCGACGGTCGCGCCCTCCTTTTGCGCTTGCTTAACGCGGGAGTTCATAAACACGGTGCAGCGCGAGCCCAGATCGACGGGGTTTTCCGCCTCCAAGCCCAGCTTCGCGAATTCCTGGCTTGTCATTCCGAGCGCGTTCGCGAAGTTCTCTATAAACGAGCCGCAGCCGGACGAGCAAGCCTCGTTCAAAAGAATACTGTCGATCTCGCCGTCCTTGACGCGCATACATTTCATATCCTGCCCGCCGATGTCGAGGATAAACTCCGCGCCGGGGAGGATCTTGTCCGCGGCTTTATAATGCGCCATTGTCTCGATCTCGCCGAAGTCGGCTCTGAGCGCCGCCTTTATCAAATGCTCGCCGTAGCCCGTCGTGCAGACCTTGGCTATGTACGCATCCTCCGGGAGGAGCTCGTAGATCTCTTTCAAAATACCGATTGCGGATTTCAGCGGGTCGCCTTGATTTCCCGCGTAGTGCGAGTAGAGTATCTCTGCGTTGGAATTCAGCAGCACGGCTTTCGTCGTCGTCGAGCCCGCGTCAATTCCGAGATAGCACGCGCCCTCGTGCGTGAAAATATCCGCCGTCGGGATTATAGCTTTAGCGTGGCGCGTTCTGAACGCCTCGAGCTCATCCGCGCTCTTGAAAAGCGGCGCAAGGCGTTCTACCTCGCGGAGCTGGTTGTCGCCGAGGTCGTTCGCTTTCTTAACGAGCGCGTCGAGCTCTACCTCCTCCGCTTCCTCGGAAAGCGCACAGCCCATTGCAACGAACAGGTTCGCGTTCGCGGGATAAATGACGTTTCCGGGAGCGAGGTTCAGCGTCTCGATAAAACGCGCCCGAAGCTCGGAAAGATAATGCAGCGGACCGCCGAGGAACGCGACGTTGCCTCTTATCGGCTTGCCGCACGCAAGCCCGCTTATCGTCTGGTTTACGACGGACTGGAAAACCGATGCCGCAAGGTCGCTGCGCTTCGCGCCGTCGTTTATCAGCGGCTGGATATCGCTCTTCGCGAACACACCGCAGCGTGAGGCGATAGGGTAGATCGTCTCGTAGTCCTTTGCGAGCTCGTTGAGTCCCGAAGCGTCGGTGTTGAGAAGCGCCGCCATCTGGTCGATAAACGCGCCCGTACCGCCCGCGCAGGTGCCGTTCATGCGCTGTTCAAGTCCGCCCGTGAGATATGTAATCTTCGCGTCCTCGCCGCCGAGCTCGATAGCCACGTCCGTATCGGGGATTATCGCCTTTATCGCGTCCGTTCCCGCGGCGACCTCCTGTACAAACGGTATCTTCAGCCACTTCGACACGGAAATTCCGCCGGAGCCCGTCACCGCGACAAGCACGCGCTCTCCCTTAAGCTCACGCCCTACCTCCGCTATCATATCCGATACGGTTTTTCTTATGTCCGAAAAATGCCGCTGATAATTGCTGAACAGCAGCTCGTTCTTCTCCCCAACGACTGCCGCCTTTACGGTGGTCGAGCCGATGTCAAATCCTACGCGTTTCATTATATGCAAACTCCTCCAAAACAGGCAAAAAATTACACAAACAGATTGCGGCGCGATATTACGCCATATTAAGATTATAGCATATTTTCGCTTAAAAGTCAAGCACAATTAGAGGTAAGAATTCAAGAAATAAGAGGTAAGAATTTATACAAAATTCCCCGCCTAAAGCGGGGATTTCCTATAAATCAGCAGTCATGAAGTATATCAAGCTATACCACACTTCCTTAATAATCCAATAGATAAGCGGGTTTGAGAGAAACAGCACGGCTCGCTCTCTGCCTATTGTCGCCTCGTCTTGGTTTTTAAGCACATCGTACATAATTCCCGCGACGCAAACGCCGATTTGGTAGACCAGAAATATTTCGTAAACCATGATCGCGCTTGCGACCGAGTAAATTATAACCACCGCGACGACGGTGACAACCGCGCGTTTCACGAAATAGCGCTCCGTGTGAACTCTGAGCGCAATTGTGAGAATTATCGGCAAAACACCGCCGACAAGCGCGGCTATCAGGTAAACGAGCCTTACGGATATAAAATTGCCGTTGTTCGTTTCCCAGATGATGTCCAGCACAAACCGCACAACGACCCACAACAGCGTAAGCGAGCTGCAAGCAATTGACAGCGCGAATTCGGACTTTGTGAAGCCTTTCATAATTACCCCTTTTCCGATCGCAGAGAAATCGCCGAAAATCGCCGATAACCCCCGCCAAGCAGCGGGGGTTATGTTATCCTGTCTCTAAATCTCTAACCTCTATCCTCTAAATCGCTTATTCCTCAATATTCCCCGCCAATTGGGATATAAGATAAATGTGTTCTCTTGTCTTGCAGCGTTTGAGGTGATCGGGAGTCTCGCCGCCGCCCAACGCCAACAGCGGAACATACCCGAAGCACTCGTCAAAATCGGGTTCGCCCAAAAGTTCCGCGGCTTCCTTGCAGTTTGTCGGTTCCAGAACGTCGTTGATAAACTCGCTGTCACAGCGGCGCAGAAGCTCGAAAAACCCTGCGTCCACCATGCGATAAATTCCGTATCTGTGCATTATCAGCTCAAGGAATTGCGCCTCGTTATCCCAGACAAGAATGTCGCCAAACGCGGTGGTCATAAGCGGAACGCAGTCCTCTCCGGCGAAAAACGTTTCCTCAACCAACCCGACATAGGCGCGCGGGTCGATAACGCGAAAATATCCGCCCCAAAAGCCGCCAAGACCGTATTCTTTCCAAATGTATATTATCTCCTCGGGAAGTATCTCCTCAAACGCCCCGATAAATTCCATAGGAAGCTCTCCGGCTTTTTTGAAATCCGACAAAGCCTCTTGTACGGAAAGCAGTTTGTTTTCGTCCATACGTTCTCCTCAACGGTACGTTAAATGCTCGCGGAATAGTTCGGCG
>JAIDPG010000191.1 GCA_029062865.1 Oscillospiraceae bacterium | reverse complement strand
AATGCGCTATCCATCGCGCTTTTTCGCTTTTTTCTGCGCCTTTTCTATGATCGCTTCGTCGATTTCCCAGATCGCTTCAAACAGCGGATTTAATTCAGTCATAAAGCATACCCCTTTCCGTTAAGTATTTTTTCAGCGAGCCTCTCAGCCTCGCGAGGGAGGTCGTGACGGCGGTCTTGCTCATCGCGCACGCCTTTGCGGTCTCCTTGACGGAGCACATATTGAAATACCGCAGAATAAACAGCCGTTGGTGCTTTTCGCTTTGGGAATTCAGCCACGCGTTCAGCGCCTCGGCGAGCTCCGCCTTTTCCGCCGCGTCCTCGGGGGAGAACCCCGATGGCAGGCACTCGTCGAGCTCCGTCAGCAGATCCGAATTCCGCGCCGCGGCGGTGTTGTAGCGCAGCTTATTTATCGCCCGCCGCCGAGCTATCTTGCAGATAAATCCCACAAGGCTGTCGGGCTTTTCACTCTCCAAGCTCTCCCACACCGCGAGGAGCACGTCGTTTTCGACCTCCTCAACGTCCTGCGGCGATTTTAAAACACCGCGGCAGATCTTCTGAATCAGTTTCCCATACTTCGCGCTTATCTCCTCGATCCCTCTCTGGTCGCGGCTTGAGAGCTTTTCCAGAATTGTGCTGTCATCCATTGCTATTCCCCTTTCAGGTTATTGGAAAATCGACTTTCTATATTATAAGTCACGGAAGAGGTTCGATCGGTCACAAAAAATTCAAAAAAACGCCCCAATTTTTCTTACGTCTGATAGAAAATTACGCAGCCGAACGTTTTCGCTCGGCTGCACAATACTTATTTACCGCACGTTCCCTAAAGGGGCGGTCAATTCTCACTTGTTCTTGATCGTCTTGTTGATCTCATGTATCGCGATATAATATGCCCTCGTCGTCAGGTGAATTCCGTCGCCGCCGTTGTACTGTTCGTCGAGCAGCCCCTCGTCCGTTTTGAACGGCGCGGTGAAGTCGATGAAGCGGACTCTCTCCGCGTAATTCTCCTCGATAAACGCGCTTATCGCGTCGTTGAACTCGTTGATGTATTCCAGCTTCGTAAACTCAAGATTGAGTATCGGGCTTATCGCGCAGACGTAGATCTCCGCCTCGGAGTTTTCGAGCGCAGTATCGATAATCGCCCTGTAGTTCTCGCAGAACTCCTCCGCGGTCGACATATTCACGTCGTTCATTCCCATCCACAGGAGCACGTTTTTCGGCTGGGCTTTCTGCAGCACCGGCGCGAATTTCGCGGGCTGGTTTCTGTAGTACATCTTGTATTCAAGCAGGTTTCGCGCGCCGACAGCGCCCGCCGCGTAGACGCTCTGGGAGCGTATCATTCCGCACGCCCAGAAGCCCGAGCAGATGCTGTCGCCGACAAACAGCGACTCCTCCGTGAGCTTCTTCTCGTCCTCCGGGAGAATGTACGTACCGTTTTCGGGGTTTATCTGAATATAGGTGTCCGGGTCGTCAAATAACGGCTTTGCAGGTTCGCTTGTTTCGGGAGCGGAGGCCGCGGGAGTCGGGTTGCTTTCAATGCTGAGATCGGGCTTTGAGTCAGCGTCCTCCGGCAGGCTCTCCGCAAGGTTAGCCGAGTACACCGAGCTTCCCGCACGGCGCTCCGAGCAAGCGCAGGAGATCATCGTAATCGAAAGAAGCGCCCCGACAGCAATTGCGGTTTTCTTTTTCATAGCTGATACTTACTTTCCAAAGGGAGATGATCATCCGCTGTTTTCCCGCCGGAGGCGGGGAACATAGCGATAAAATCAAAACTCCCAATATTTATTATAATAGATATAGTAGTGTATGGAATGCCCGTACAAGTATACTTTCGGTTTAAGGGCAAAAAAAATCTCACCAAAACATTATATTTTGGTGAGACCTTTCTTATTTCAAATTACTTCTTGCCGGTAGGCTTGGTTGCCGTAGCCGCAGGCTTTGCAGCAGGAGCTGCGGGTTTTGCAGCAGGTGCAGCGGGCTTTGCGGCAGGAGCAGCGGGCTTAGCAGCCGGTGCTGCGGGTTTAGCAGCGGGAGCTGCAGGCTTAGCAGCGGGCTTTGCCGCGGGCTTAGCGTCAGCCTTCTTCGCGGGAGCCTTCTTAGCAGCCGTTGTTTTCTTTGCTGCGGGTTTAGCAGCCGCCTTCTTTGCAGCGGGCTTCTTAGCCGCAGTCTTCTTAGCTGTGGTCTTCTTAGCAGCCGTCTTCTTGGGAACGAGGCACTCGAGCGCCTTGAACTTCGCAACGTCGCCGCTTACTACCTGAACGCTGCCGTCCTTGAGCGCCTTGTCAAACGAAAGGTCGCCGGAAAACAGCTTGTTTACAACATCAGCGGTAGCCTGGAGCTCGCAGCCGTTGTCTGCGTAGCGATAAGGCTCAACCGAGAGCTTGCCGTCAACAACGGCAACATAAAGATCCTCGTCCGCCTCGGAGAGCAGGGAGAACGAAACAGCCACGGTATCCTCAAACTTCGCTGCCTTCTTCTGGCTCTTTTCAAGATTTGTCCAAACCTTTTTCTGCAGTTCTTTGTTATCCATAAAATCCTCCTTGGAAGGGAGCACCGGGCGTTCGCCTTTTTTGTGTCCCTATATCCGGGCCGGCGGTTAAGTTTTTGGGGGGACCGCAGACCGTTTTCTGTTTCTATTTGATTTCCATTTACAATTATAACACAACATATTGTGAATTTCAATAGTCATAATTCATAAATTTGCGTATATTTTTATTATGAATTTATCAAAATAACCTAAACCCAGAGCCTTTTGAACATATATCGGACACGGTCGAATAAAAATTCTTTAAAAAAACTATTGCTATTTTTCAGAAAATATGGTATAATGATTAAAGTCTTTAAGCAAAAGGATCTTTAATTGTAATTCAATTGTCAATTGTACTTTATACATTTAGCCCGAAGGGCAACGAGGGGGTGCGTTGGTTGGAAAAAAAGCTGTCGCTGTATGGCTTTAACAACCTCACAAAAACGCTCAGCTTCAACATCTACGATGTGTGCTACGCGAAGAGTGAGAGGGAGCAGAAGGATTACATCGCTTATATCGATGAGCAATATAATTCCGAGCGTCTGACGGGCATTTTGTGCGCCGTTACCGACCGCATCGGCGCGACGGTGCTGAATATCTCGAAGCAGGACTACGACCCGCAGGGCGCGTCGGTCGACGTGATGTTCGCCGAGGGCAGCATAGACCCGGAGCACATTGACGGCTCGTGCAACAAGGGGCTTACTTACTTCCAGTCGGCGGGCTGCTCGGTAAACGCGCACCTCGACAAGAGCCACATCACGGTACACACGTTCCCGGAATATCACCCCGACAAGTCTATCTCGACGTTCAGAGTTGACATCGACGTCGCGACCTGCGGAGAGATCTCGCCGCTGAAAACCTTAGACTTTCTTATTGGCAGCTTCGATTCTGATATAATTATAATAGACTACCGCGTAAGAGGATTTACGAGAGACGTTTCGGGCAAGAAGTGCTTTATGGATTCCCCGATGCGCTCCATTCAGGAATTCATCGACCCCGAAACTCTTACCAAATACGACGCAATGGACGTGAACGTATATCAGTCCAACATCTTCCACACAAAAATGCTGATAAAAGAGATCGAGCTCCAGAATTATCTTTTCAACACCGACGCGTATGAAGTCCACCCGCAGGAGCGGCTGGCAATCACCAACGACCTGAGAAGTGAAATGATCGAGATTTTCAGTGGAATGAACATATATTAAATTTTTTAATTCTCCCCGGAGCAACGAAGTTGCGGAGCAAGCAATGACGTTTGTGCACGCCGCAAAGCGGCGTGCACAAACGTCATTGCGTTGTCCAAACGG
>JAIDPG010000190.1 GCA_029062865.1 Oscillospiraceae bacterium | reverse complement strand
TACCTCTTATTTTGAAGTACGTCCGCAAGCAAAAGGGCTACAGCCAAAGCCAAATCGCCGAAGTTTTGAACACCACCCAGCAGCAGATCTGGAAATACGAAAACGAAAACCCCAAATACAACCAGGAGATCCCCGTGCGGCATATTATCACACTTGCGCGGCTCTACGACGTGAGCGCGGACTATCTGCTCGGGCTTACCGACGTTTCAAAGCCGTACCCGCGCTCCGAGCCGGAGGTTCTCGAGGAAGAGGATAAATAGAAAAGCTCCCAGAGCCGAAGCCCGGGGAGCTTTTTGTATTATAATGTTGTTTTCCTGCGCTTGATGAACTTCGGTCAGCTTATCCGATCCGCCGTATAAAGATGTCCGAGTTTTGGCGAGTTTGGATCAAAGCATTCCTCAAAGTCAAACGTGTATTTAACACCCGCCTCATCATCGATGAGGGTGTTGCTGTCGGCTATTCTGAACCTGTCGGCGGAGAACGCGCTTAACATACTCGTACTTCCGTCCTCATCATACAACTTAAGCTTCAGAATACCATTATCGTCATTGTAATCGGCAAGCGGAACACCGATACCCTTGTCAAACGTTCCAAGGAGCGAATGATCAACCGCACCGTTTCGGAGCACGCGAAACTCAAGGGCTTGCGGCACGGTTAATCCGGGGACATCCTTGTAATAATATTTCATCGCGAGTACGGGATATTCAAGCTCGTAAAAATCGAGATATGTGCCTATTTTGTCGGGAATCAGTCTATATTCCCTCGCAAACTGCGACATAAAAATAACATACTCATTATACCCGGATCTGCAATTTTCAAGCGATATGCCGTCCTTCTCAAACTCGGCGCGTAAATTTTGCGCGTAAATGTATCCCGAGAAATACTCGTTGTCGGTTCGCACCTTATCGCCAACAAGGCGCACCGTGTAATCGCCGAAGGTATGCGTTTCAAATATCATGCTGTCAAGGCTTTGCTCCAGCGCGAGCTGATGGCTCTCCTCGTAAGAGATAGCCTTGCCCTCGGCATCGGAAGTGATATGAATATCGGGTATATCCGTTTCGCCGTAGATTCCGACTACCTTTTCAACGGGCGTAAGATCGGACGTGTTGTCGGTGCTTTCGATGACGGTGCTTTCCGCCGGCGGCGCTGCGCTCTCGGGGAGTGAGATTGCGGTGCTTTCGGCGGAGGGGCTTTCCGTTTTCGGTCCGTCAACGGGTGTGCCGCTGTTGCAGGCAGTAAGGCTTGTGAGTATAAGCGTTAGTGCGAGTAATAATGTAAAAATTTTTTTCATAATTACCCCCAAAAGACAAGAATCGAGTTATAGGTTTGTTTTCCTGCGCTTGATGACCTTCTGCCTCGAAAACTCCTCGCGCTCCTTTTCCTCGAGAGCGTTGGTAATGAAATGCACCTGCTCGCGGAAGCGCGGAATCATAATGTTTTTAAGGGCGTTGGCGCGCTTTTGCGTTTTCTTGATTGCGACAGCCAGGCGATAAATGCCGTTTTCAACCTCGGCAAGGCGCACCGTTATCTCCTTTGCGCGGTTAAAGCAGATGTACGCGTGGTCGAACGCGGAGTTTGTGCTGCCGAGCGCGTAGACCGGGCGGTCGGCGGGCTTGATGTCCGCCTCCAGCCGCGGGAGCTCCACGCCCATGACGCTTCTTGTCGCGATGTTCAGCGACTGCTCCACGGGGATTGCCCGCGCGAGGTCGCTCACAACGCCGAGCGAGATGTTCGCGTACTCCAGCGCGTCATACGCGGCGGAATACGTTTTCTCGATATCTGCGAGAAGCCGCTTTGCCTCGTCGGTGAGCGAGACCATTTCCCGCACGAGAATGTTGCGCTTTCTGTCCATCAGCTCATAGCCGAGCTGCGCCTGCTTCAGCTGCCGGCGCGATTTTATTAGGTTTCCTTTAGTCGGGAAGATCTGTTCTGCCATTTGTTCACCTTTTTGTGTTTATCCCCGCCTCCGGCGGGGATAAACACAATTCTTTAAAATCTGCTTGCTCTTTCGATGTCGTACTTTTCATTCAAGAGCTTTTCGTCAATTCGGTCGAGCTCGTTCTTCGGGAGGGTGCAGAGAAGATCCCAGCCGAGCTCCAGCGTTTCGTCCATTGAGCGGTTTTCGTCGAAGCCCTGATTGAGGAAATTGTCCTCGAACAAGCGCCCGAAGCGCATATAGGCACGGTCGGTGTCGGAAAGCTCCTCCTCGCCGATTACGGAAGCGAGGCTTCGCGCGTCCTGAACCTTCGCATATGCCGCAAAGAGCTGGTTTGAAACAGCAGCGTGGTCGGCTCTTGTGTAGCCCTCGCCGATGCCGTCCTTCATCAGACGCGACAGCGACAGCAGCACGGACAAGCCCGGGTAAACGCCGCGCTGGTCAAGGTCGCGGTCGAAGACTATCTGCCCCTCGGTAATGTAAGCCGTGAGGTCGGGGATCGGGTGTGTGATGTCGTCGTTGGGCATCGTGAGTATCGGTATCTGCGTGACAGAGCCCGTGCTCCCCTCAATAACGCCCGCGCGCTCGTACAGCGACGCGAGGTTGGAATACAGATAGCCCGGATAGCCCTTTCGCCCGGGGATCTCGCCCTTAGAGCTCGAAAACTCGCGGAGCGCCTCGGCGTAGCTCGTCATATCCGTCATTATTACAAGAATGTGCATATTCTTCTCGAACGCGAGATACTCTGCCGCCGTGAGGGCGCAAAGCGGAGTGAGCAGGCGTTCGATTATCGGGTCGCTGGAGAGATTGAGGAACATCGCAACGCGCTCGGAAGCGCCCGTTTCCTCAAAGCTGCGGCGGAAGTAATCTGCGACGTCGTTCTGAACGCCCATTGCCGCGAATACTATCGCGAAGTCACCCGAGCCCTCTCCGGTAAGCTTCGCCTGCTTTACTATCTGCACGGCGAGCTTGTTGTGCGAAAGTCCCGAGCCGGAGAAAATCGGGAGCTTCTGCCCTCTTATCAGCGTCATCAGCGCGTCTATCGAGGAAATACCCGTGTGAATGTAGTTTCGCGGGTACTGCCGCGCTACCGGGTTGAGCGACTGTCCGTTTACGTCGCCCATTTTCTCGGGGAACACCGCTCCAAGCCCGTCAATAGGCTTTCCCGCGCCGCTGAACACTCGCCCGAGCATTTCAGTAGCGAGCGGGATCTCCAAGGGTTTCCCCGAAAAGATAGTCCGCGTGTTTTCAAGCGAAATGCCGTTCGTGCCCTCGAAAACCTGTAAAATCGCCCTGTCGCCCTCAAGCTCGACAACGCGCCCTATGCGCTCCGTGCCGTCGTTCAGGCGAATTCGCGCGATCTCGTCATACGCCACGCCCGAAACGCCCTCCAGCGCGATCAGCGGACCGTTTATGTCCTTAAGTCCCACATATTGCAAGCTCATACGATCACGCTCCCATTACGGCTAAAGCGCCGATTTTTTCATCTATTTCCTTTAAATATCCGTCGAATAAGCTCAGCTTGTCGTTCGGAATGTCGTATTTTATCTTGACGGCTTTCTCAAACAATCCCGTCGCGAGAATATCCGACAGCATAACGCCGTTTTTCAGCGCGTCGAGCGAGCTGTCATAAAGCCGCGTTATCACCTTCATCATCAGCATCTGCTTTTCGAGAGGCACGTAGGTGTCGTCCTTGTGATAGGCGTTCTGCTGCAAAAAGCCCACGCGGACAACTCTCGCGGTTTCTATTGTCAGCTTCTGGTCGTCGGGAAGAACGTCCGCGCCGATGAGCTTTACGATCTCCATCAGCTTGGTTTCCTCCTGGAGAATGTTCGAGATCTCCTGCCGAAGGCTCATAAAATCGGGGCTTACGTTTTCGTTGTAGAACGCGCTTAAATCCTCGATATATTCCGAATAGCTCTGGTTCCAATCGATAGCGGGATAATGACGCGCGTAAGCGAGCGACTTATCCAACGCCCAGAAGCAGCGGACGAAGCGCTTTGTGTTCTGCGTTACGGGTTCGGAGAAGTCCGAGCCCTGCGGCGATACCGCGCCGATAACCGTTACGGAGCCCTCGTTTCCGTTGAGGGTTTTTACGTAGCCCGCACGCTCGTAGAATTCGGAAAGACGGCTCGGGAGATACGCCGGGAAGCCCTCCTCGGCGGGCATTTCCTCCAAGCGTCCCGAGATCTCGCGGAGCGCCTCAGCCCAGCGCGAGGTAGAATCCGCCATGATTGCGATGTGATAGCCCATATCGCGGTAATACTCCGCGAGCGTAATTCCCGTATAAATAGACGCTTCACGCGCCGCAACGGGCATATTTGACGTGTTCGCGATAAGCACGGTTCTGTCGGTAAGCGGGCGGTTGGACTTCGGGTCGATAAGCTCTCCGAACTCCTCCAGGACCTGCGTCATCTCGTTTCCGCGCTCGCCGCAGCCGATGTAGACGATTATATCCGCGTCGCACCACTTCGCGAGCTGATGCTGCGTCATCGTTTTCCCCGTGCCGAAGCCGCCGGGGATAGCCGCCGTGCCGCCTTTTGCTATCGGGATTATCGTGTCGATAATTCTCTGCCCCGTGATAAGCGGGCGCGTGCTCGGGATTCTCCCCGCGATAGGGCGCGGGCGCTTTATCGGCCATTTCTGAACCATCGTAAGCGATAGCTCCGTGCCGTCGGGCTGCTTTATTTTAATGATCGTGTCGTTGACGCAATATTTGCCGTTATCCGCCGCGAACGTGACCTCGCCCGAAACATTCGGCGGGAGCATACATTTATGCGTGATAAGCGCAGTCTCGGGGCAGGTGCAGTAAATATCACCGCCCGAGAGCTTGTCGCCGACCTTTACGGTGACGATAACATCGTACTTTTTCTCCGTGTCGAGCGAAAACAGCGCGTTTCCCTCGGAGACGAACGCTCCGTTCAGCTTCGTCATATCGCGAAGCGGGCGCTCGATGCCGTCAAAGATATTCGAGATGATCCCCGGTCCTAAAGTCGCGCAGACGGGCTGCCCCGTGCTTTCAATGGGCTCGCCGATCTTCAGCCCCGCGGTGTTCTCGTAAACCTGTATAGTCGTGAACTTATCGGTAACGCCGATAACCTCTCCGATAAGCCGCTTTTCCCCGACGAACACCATTTCGAGCATCGAAAAATCGCGCGTGTCGGCGGCTTTTACTACAGGTCCGTTTATTGAGTAGATCGTATTCTTCATCTTGTTATCTATTCCCCTCTTGGAATGTGGAATTCGGACAATTAAAGCCTCAATTCGGGCTTGTCGGAGAACGCCTCGCGCTCGGCTTCAAGCGCGCTGTCGAGCGTCTGATCCGAGAACAGACCGCGCGCCTCGTCTGCCGCGCAGATGCCGCCGAGCATTATCGAGTTATCCTCGCGCACCTCGAGCTTTGTGAGCTTTTTCACCGCGGGAACGTCCTTTGCAGCCGCCATCAGGCAGCTTACCGTTCCGAGCTCCTTTTCCGCCTTTGAGATCGCGCGTTTGAGATAATCCGCGTATTTGTCGGACTTCGCAAAATTAGCAAGCTCATCGCGGATTTCCTCGAAGAAGCCGTCGATGAGCTCCTTGCGGTGAGCGCGGACGGCTTTTCCCGCCTCGAACTCGCACCGCGAGAGCTCCTTTTTGAACTTCGCCTCGGCGGCGCTTTTTTCCGCGCGGACGCGCGCCAGCGCCTCGGCGAGCTCGTGCTCCTGCTTTGCTTTTCCCGCGGCGGATTTGCGCTCGCGGATCTCCTTTGTGCCGCGGGCGATTTCCTCGTCCGCCTGTTTATCCACTGCCGCGCGGAACATCTCCGCTTTCTCGGCGTACATTGCTTCCAGATCCATACTTATCCTCCGCTTACAGCTTGATACCTATAGCTTCTTCAACATATCTCGAAATGGAATCGATAATGCGGCTGCTGCCGTGACGATCGGGGATCGTTACTATCAGCGGCTTGCGACGGTTCAGCTTTATATCGTAGACCTTGTCCCTGCAAAGCTCGACGAGCTTCTCCGTCATAAGCACGACAGCTATATCCTCGTCGTTTGCCGCCTTGTTCAGCTCGTCGAGGACGTGCTGCTTGCTATGCGCCACAACGCCCTCCACGCCCGCTATTCTCATTCCCATTTGCGTATCGCTGTTGTCGCTTATCAAAAAGAACTTCATAGGCTTTAACCGAACAGGATAAGAATAGAGATAAGCAGACCGTAGATCGCAACGCCCTCGCCGAGCGCAACGAAGATAAGCGCCTTGGAGAAGGACTTGTCGTTCTCGGACACCGCGCCGATCGCCGCGGGGGCAGCGCCGCCAACGGCAACGCCCGTGCCTATCGTGCCGAGACCCGTAGAGAGCGCCGCGCCGATGTACTTAAGTCCCTCGGAGATGCCCTCGGCAGATGCCACGGGGTCGGTCGCAGCGGCAACCGCGCCGGTAAGCGGGAGAAGCGTCATAACGATCATCACGCCGAAGAACGAAATGATATTCGTGACAACGGAGCGCTTTCTGTTGACGGGCTTCTTGTCGTGGATGCGCTTAAGAGTTACGAAAAGGGGCGTCATAATCGCCGCGACCGCGATAAGCGGCATAAGGAAAAGAAATACAAGGTTCATTTTATTGTCCTCCTAAAATTAAATTTCGGAATCAAGCTTTATTTCAACGGGCTTGAAATCAACTCCGCCGCCGTCGTGGAAGCGGCTGAATATCTCGTAGAACTCAAGTCTCAAAACCTGAATTCCGACAAGCAAGCCCTCGATGCCCATTACTACAATATTGCCGACGATGTACACTATCACGGTTTTCGCCGTGATCGGCGCGCCCTCGGTCGCTCCCGCGAGCTGCGACACTACAAGCATAAAGCCCGCGTGGGAGAGTACGAAGCCGCCTACTCTCAAATAAGACATTGTGTTTGACAGGAAGCTTATCGCCGCCTCGAACAGCTCTATGAAGTTGCTGATTATAAAGTTACCGATCTTGAACGGCTCCTCGGATTTTTTATGTGCCATTTTGTCGAGTATCGGCTCTCTGAGGAATATCAGCAGCGCGGGCACCGCGATAAGGCAGATAGTGTAGACCGGAGTCATCAGCGGAATTCCGTACAACAACGTGCAAACGAGCCCAACTACTAGCGACGCGTAAAGCACAATTCCGCACACGCCGTTAACGCTGAAAATTGCCTCGCCCGTGTGCCCCGCCTTGAATTTCAACACCATATTGAAGATCATCGAAATCAAAATGAGGATTATTCCTATCGCGAGGGCGAAAAGCAAAATCACGGTAGCTACCTGGAAAATGCTTTCGGGGTGCTCGGGAATTCCCAGCCCGCCGAACAGCTTGCAGACGTTATGCCAGATCTCGGAGCGATGATAGATCGGCGGGATTATCGTCTCAATACCGAACACCGAGCCGTAAATGCAGCCGCCGAGCATTGAGAAAACGCCTATTCTTGTCATTATCGGCGCGAGTCCGTTTTTCGTGAGCTTTGTGAGCAGCAGACCGAGAAGCGTCACCACCAAGCCCTGCCCCACATCGCCGAACATCAGCCCGAACAGGATCATATAAGTAACCGCGACATACGGCGTCGGGTCGAACATCGAGTATGACGGCAAGCCGTACATTCTGACGAACATTTCAAACGGTCTTACGAGCCAATTGTTCTTGAGCTTAACGGGCGTATTTTCCGGAGCGTTTTTCTTGTCGACGGGGATCTCCAGGCACTGGATATACGGCGAGGCTTTTTTCAGCTCCTCACGAAGCCTCGGGCAATCGCGCGTCGGGCAATATCCCGAAAACGAGAATTTTTCCTCCGTGATTATCGCTTTCTTTCGCAGCTCAAAGCAGTCCGCCTTGTACTTCAGCTTGCAAAGCACGGCGTTGAAGTCGCTTTTTAAACCATCCGTGAAGTACGCGAGCTCCTTTTCGAGCTCCTCCTTTTGCTTCGCTTCCCTTTCGATAATCTCCGCGAGCTTTTTGTCCGCGCCCTCGGCGTTATCCTCCAGATAATCCGGAAGCCTCATTCGCTCGAAGCTCAACGACCGCATCACGTCGTCCGCGAAATCCATGAGGTTTTTCGGCGCGAGGTAAATTCCGTAAACGTAGCCCTCGGCGTGCTCGAACGGCATAAACACGAAGCACTTCTGCTCGTAGAATTTCAGCTTCTGAACGCTGTCAACGGGGAGTCTGCCGATGCGGAGCTTTACGTACTTCATCGAAAACAGATCATGGAACGGAACGTCAAGCCCCATTAAATGCCGCAGGTACGCGTCCGTCGACTTATGCTCCTCCAACGTTTTGCTTACCTCGGTGAGCTTTTCGTTTATCTCCTCGTACTTGCCGCTTATTCCCTCGAAATACCCCTCAAAGTCCTCGGGGGTTTCGTAGGGGAGCTTTTTGAAATCGCAATATTCGGGCGAGATCTTCAAATTCACCGCCATATCCCGCACCTTTGTATATATCCCGAGGTACGGGTTTGGCTCGTTCAAATTCCGAAGAACCGCGCCGCTTGTCGTCATCTGGAACAATCGGCTGTCGCAGCACGCCATAAGCGCGCTTTCGAGCTCATCTATCGAGCCCTCGACAGACAAGAGAGACATTTTCTCGATCCCCATCATATCACCTCTTATTTAAATTTAAAATTTGCGAACCGCGCAGTCGAACTTCGTTCGACTGCGCTAGCCGAGCAATGCTTCGCACTCTCCGCTTCGCTCCGATTGCAAAGCATTGCTCGCTTTCGCAAATTTTACACTTCGCTTGGTATGCTACTGCGTGTTGGTATGCGCCTTTGCTGCGCCGCCGTTTTGCTGCTGTTTTTATTGCGCCTCCGAAAACTAACTACTAGCTGCTATTCTTTATCAACTATTAAACTACAAGCATTTCAAGGATCTGCGCTCCGTCTAAGCCGTAGCGTATCCCCTCAATGATCGTCTTGATATTCTTCAGCTCGAAACCCAGAAGCTCCACAAAGGCAAAGTAAACAACCGTGGAGCTTTGCGAGAGCCTTAGCTTCTTTTTCAGGTCATTCAGGCTTATTCTGTCCGTTAGGAGCTCGACCGTCGCGGGAATGTTCTGCGAGTTCAGCCCGTAACCTAAGCTGTCAAGCTCGGCGGCTATCTTCCCTATATCGCTCTCCGCCGCGAGGCGCTCTATCGTCTCGTCCGACAGCCGCCGCTTGAACGGCAGCAACGCGCCCTTCGCGTCGTCCGCGGGAATTCCGAACAACCGTGCGCAGCGGAACAGCGTCACGACGTTCCTCATATCGATAACGCCGAGTATCAGACGCTTCAGATCCTTTTTCTCCGCGCCCTTGTACTCCTTCTCCGCGTTCTTCAGCATATTCAGATAAAACTCCGTATACAGCCGCCGCTCGATCTCGCCGATGTTAAGCGTTCCGGCGCTTTCCGCCTCCACAAGCGCGGGGCAGACGGTTTTTTCGTAGCGCGTTCCGCGGAGCAGCGCCGCGGCTTCCGCGTAGCTTTTCGCCATTCCGAGCCGCCCGAGCTCCAGCCCCGAGTGCTCCGTCAAAAACACGGGCAGCGCGGCGATGTAGCTCATTGAAACGCCGCTCGCGACGCTTTGAAGCGCCGACAAAACCTGCTCTATTTCAAGCTGCGTTACAATAAAATTGAAAAACTCGCGGCTTTTTGTCTGGTCGAAGCTGTGGAAGCGCTCGAAGATGTCAAACAGCGACTTCCGCAGCAGCGTCTCCAATTGCCCGCGGTGTACCGTCTGCGGATTGACGGACGACAGCGCTCTTCCGTAGCGCTCCGTCTGCTTTAGGTACGCGCACACGTCCGCGACGCTTTCCTTAGCAGTAAGCTGCGTGTAATCCTCCGCGGTGAGCGAGTGCCCGCAGACCGCCCGTGCCTTCGCAATAACGGCGTTTGAAGCAAACGACATCTTATCCCTCCGTTATCCGTCCTATAATTTCGGCTTTCCAACGCGCTTTTTGGGAATTGAACTTCTCGTCGAGCTTCGCGTTTTCATCAGCCAACGCCTTGTCCGACTTTGAAAGGCGCTCCTCAAGCTTCGCGGACTGCTCCTTACAGAACGCGTCGACCTTTGCGCGCTCGGCGGCGATCGCCTCCTCGCGCGTTTTGGCGAAGCCCTCGCCCGACTCGTCCGACAGCCGCCGCTCTTCCTCGATAGCCATATTAACGCGGGCAGCCGCTGCCTTGTCCATTTCCACGATTTGAGAGAGTATATCCATAATTTCACCAACCTTTTTCGGAGTTGACAATATACTTATTTAATAGTTACCCACTCTAATATAATAAATCTTTTTGGACTTTTAGTCAACGGTTAAAGTTGACAAAAAACGCCTTGCAATTTTGTTATATTAGACAAATGATGGCACAAAAAAGAGGCAAGAGAGCTCTTGCCTCTTGCCTCTAAAATACCTTGCTTTCGGTAATTACTTCTTATCCGCGATAGCCGCCTGAGCCGCCGCAAGTCTTGCGATCGGAACACGGAACGGCGAGCAGGAAACGTAGGTCAGACCGATCTTGTGGCAGAACTCAACGGACGAGGGATCGCCGCCGTGCTCGCCGCAGATGCCGACGTGCATCTCGGGTCTGGTCTTCTTGCCGAGCGTGATAGCCATCTCCATAAGCTTGCCGACGCCTGTCTGATCGAGCTTAGCGAACGGATCGTTCTCGAAGATCTTCGCGTCATAGTAAGCGTTGAGGAACTTGCCGGAGTCGTCACGCGAGAAGCCGTAGGTCATCTGAGTGAGGTCGTTCGTACCGAAGCAGAAGAACTCAGCTTCCTTAGCGATCTCGTCAGCGGTAAGAGCCGCGCGCGGGATCTCGATCATCGTACCTACCTCGTACTTCATATTGCTGCCCGCAGCCTTGATCTCCTCGTCCGCGGTCGCAACTACTACGTTCTTAACGTACTTGAGCTCCTTGATATCGCCAACGAGCGGGATCATGATCTCGGGAACGATGTTCCAGTCAGCGTGCTTCTTCTGAACGTTGATAGCGGCACGGATAACCGCTCTGGTCTGCATCTTCGCGATCTCGGGGTATGTTACCGCGAGACGGCAGCCACGGTGACCCATCATCGGGTTGAACTCGTGGAGAGAAGCGATAAGGGTCTTGATAGCCTCAACAGACTTGCCCTGAGCGTCAGCGAGCTTCTTGATGTCCTCCTCCTCGGTCGGAACGAACTCGTGGAGAGGCGGGTCGAGGAAGCGGATCGTTACGGGGCAGCCCTCAAGCGCCTCGTAGAGCTGCTCGAAGTCGCCCTGCTGATACGGAAGGATCTTATCGAGAGCCTTCTCGCGCTCTTCAACGGTATCGGCGCAGATCATCTCACGGAATGCCGCGATTCTGTCCTCAGCGAAGAACATATGCTCGGTACGGCAAAGACCGATACCCTCAGCGCCCAGCTCGCGAGCCTTCTTAGCGTCGGTAGGAGTATCCGCGTTGGTGCGAACCTTAAGTCTTCTGTACTTGTCAGCCCAAGCCATAATTCTGCCGAACTCGCCCGCGATAGTCGCGTCAACGGTCGGGATAATGCCGTCATAGATGTTACCGGTGGAGCCGTCGATAGAGATCGGGTCGCCCTCGTGATAGGTCTTGCCCGCGAGAGTGAACTGCTTGTTCTCCTCGTCCATTGCGATGTCGCCGCAGCCGGATACGCAGCAGGTGCCCATTCCGCGTGCTACAACGGCAGCGTGAGAGGTCATACCGCCGCGAACGGTGAGAATACCCTGCGAAGCCTTCATACCGGTGATGTCCTCGGGAGAGGTCTCAAGACGAACGAGAACCACCTTTTCGCCGCGGGACTTCCATTCAACAGCGTCCTCGGCGCTGAATACGATCTTACCGCAAGCCGCTCCGGGCGAAGCGCCCAAGCCCTTGCCTACGGGAGAAGCTGCCTTAAGAGCCGCCGCGTCGAACTGCGGGTGGAGCAGCGTGTCGAGGTTGCGCGGGTCGATCATCGCAACTGCCTCTTCCTCGCTTCTCATGCCCTCGTCAACGAGGTCGCAGGCGATCTTGAGAGCAGCCTGCGCGGTTCTCTTACCGTTTCTGGTCTGGAGCATATAGAGTTTGCCGTGCTCAACGGTGAACTCCATATCCTGCATATCGCGGTAGTGAGCCTCGAGCTTAGCGCAAACGTCGGTGAACTCCTTGAACGCCTCGGGGAACTTCTGCTCCATTTCGGAGATGTGCATAGGAGTACGAACGCCCGCTACAACGTCCTCGCCCTGCGCGTTCGTGAGGAACTCGCCGAACAAGCCCTTAGCGCCCGTTGCGGGGTCGCGCGTGAATGCAACGCCGGTGCCGCAGTCGTCGCCCATGTTACCGAACGCCATGGACTGTACGTTTACAGCGGTGCCCCAGCTGTACGGAATGTCGTTGTCGCGGCGGTATACGTTAGCTCTGGGGTTGTCCCACGAACGGAAAACTGCTTTAACGGCGCCCATGAGCTGCTCCTTCGGGTCGGACGGGAAGTCCGCGCCGATCTTAGCCTTGTACTCTGCCTTGAACTGCTCCGCAAGCTCCTTGAGGTCGTCCGCGGTGAGCTCGATATCCTGCTTAACGCCGCGCTTTTCCTTCATCTCATCGATGAGCTGCTCGAAATATTTCTTGCCGACCTCCATAACAACGTCGGAATACATCTGGATAAATCTTCTGTAGCAGTCGTAAGCCCAACGCGGGTTGCCGGACTGCTTTGCCATAACCTCTACAACCGTCTCGTTAAGACCGAGGTTGAGGATAGTGTCCATCATACCGGGCATAGACGCGCGTGCGCCGGAACGAACGGAAACGAGCAGCGGGTTTTCGCTGTCGCCGAACTTCTTGCCGGTGATGCCCTCCATTTTGGTGATATACTCGTTGATCTCCGCCATAATTTCGTCGTTGATCTGTCTGCCGTCCTCATAGTACTGAGTGCAAGCCTCAGTAGTAATCGTGAAGCCCTGAGGCACGGGCATACCGATGTTGGTCATCTCGGCGAGGTTAGCGCCCTTGCCACCCAGCAGCTCGCGCATATTCGCGTTGCCCTCGGAAAACAGATAACAATACTTCTTTGCCATTGGATTGTTCCTCCTATTTAGAAAATAGATTTTTAGAAGCAAGAGGTAAGAAAGGCATTAGAATACGCTTCTACCCTCTTCCCTCTAATCTCTAACTTCTATTATAACATATCTTTGAAAAAATTGCTAGTATTTTTAGAAAATTTTTTCAAAATTTTTACACAATCCACAAATCATTTGGAAAAATATGGTTATATTGTAATAAAGCAAAAAGCAAGCGGCACATACAGCGATATTTTGCGCAAAGCGCAAAATGAGCCCGAAGCCGACCACAAGCCACACAAGGGCGGCGTGTCAACACCCGCGTTGTTTTTGCGGTATTTCGCGCGAAGCGCGAAATCGAATTGCCTTTAGGGCAATTCGAGCAAAAACAATGCTAGCAAAGAGCGTTCGTCAAGCCGCGAAGCGGCGCAGACGAATGCCTTTGCGGTCTGCAAAAAAATCCCCTCGCGCAGAGCGCGAGGGGATTTTTGCTGACTGGTGGATGCGGGTGGATTCGGACCACCGAAGCGAAAACGCAACAGATTTACAGTCTGTCCCCTTTGGCCACTCGGGAACGCATCCATATATTGGAGCTGGTGAACGGACTTGAACCCCTGACCTGCTGATTACAAATCAGCTGCTCTACCAACTGAGCTACACCAGCATTGCTCCGCCGCCTATCAGCGACTTATATATTATAACACGTTCGGACGAGTTTGTCAAGCGGTTTTTTGAAATTTTTTTGATTTTTTGGGGAAAGGGCGGTTTAATGCGGTTTTTTGATTATTGACAAGTTGAGAGGTTTGTGATATAATGATAAGTGCGACACAACCGAATAATTTAGGGTTTAAGGTATACACTTTTACTATAGGTAAAAGTGCATGCTCTTTTTCGTATACCTTAAATCCGTATAACGAGTTGTGTCGCAGCAATCAGAGCTTTGCATTTTTCGGTGCGTGGCTTCGGCTGCGCACTTTTTTAATTTTAGGAGGAAAAATGGAATGAAACTCAAAAAAATCGCGGCGGTGATTTCCGCTGCGGCGGTGATGCTCGCGCTGGCGGGGTGTGGGGAGGGCTCCCAAACGAGCAGCACGCCAAATTCCGAGCAAAGCAGCACGCCAAATTCCGAGCAAAGCAGCACGCCAAATTCCGAGCAAAGCAGCACGGGTTTGAATCCCGAGGAGAGTACGTCGCCCAATCAAACGTCCGAAAGCTCTGTCGTCGACGTATCGGCTTTTGAGTACGAACATGATGACGATCGGAACGGTATGAAAATAACCGGTTATAAGCTCCAAGAATCCGAGGTGCATATCCCCGAAACCATAGATGGCGAAAAGGTCATCGGTATTGGTGAAAATGCTTTCAAGGACTGCACGAGCATTACAAGCATATCTATCCCCGACAGCGTGACCGAGATTGGCGATACTGCTTTCGGTGGCTGCACAAGCCTTACAAGCATAACTATCCCCGACAGCGTAACCGAGATTAGCGGTAGTGCTTTCGTTAGCTGCACAAGCCTTACAAGCGTAACTATCCCCAACAGCGTGACCAGTATCGGAGTTTTTGCTTTCAGCGACTGCACAAGCCTTACAAGCATAACTATCCCCGACAGCGTGACCAGCATCGAAAGTGGGGCTTTCGGTAACTGCAAAAACATCAAAGCCACCTACAAAGGGCAGACCTACGACCACGATCATATAAGCGACCTGAACAAAGCCATCAACAGCAATTAAACTTCAAAACCGCCCCTTACGGGGCGGTTTTTTATTATGATATAGGCAACTCCCGAGCTTTAACAGGATAAGCACAAAAATTCAAGCGTGCGTACAATTGGCATAAAAAAAAGAATAACTCCCAAGCCGTGTCGAATACAATAGAATACCGTGAATTTTTGTCGATACTTCGGAGGAAATAATGGGTATTTTATTGCTTAAGCTTGCGCTGGAAAATCTGCTGTTTTTCGGGCTGCATTTTGAGGGGAAAAATATGTTCCCGAAGCAGCTGTCGCCCAAGGAGGAGGCGGAGTGCGTGCGGGCGGTCGCAGAGGGCGACGAGGCGGCTCGCGAGAAGCTGATAGTCCACAACCTGCGGCTGGTGGCATATATCGTCAACAAAAACTATCCCGAGGCTCGCGACCCCGACGACCTTGTTTCTATCGGGACTATCGGGCTTATCCGCGCGGTGGAGACGTTCGATTTCCGCAAGGGAAATCAATTCAGCACGTATGCCTCGAAATGCATTGATAATCAGATAAAAATGCATTTTCGGAAGATCAAGCACCAGCTCACCGAGGTTTACATAAACGACCCTATCGAGAGCGACGGCGAGGGAAACGCCTTGACGCTCGCGGATATTTTCAGCAGCGGCGTGAACGTTGAGAACGACGTGGAGCTGAAGATCTACTCCGAGAAGCTCTACCGCTTTATCCGCGAGGAGCTGACCGACCGCGAGCGCGGGATAATCTGCAAGCGCTACGGGATCCCCGATCTGGACGGAAGCGTCTGCAAGCCGCTTACGCAAAGGGAGATCGCGAAGGAGCTCGGGATCTCACGGTCATATATCTCGAGGATCGAGAAGCGGGCGCTGGAGAAGCTGCGGGCGCGGTTTGAGGGGGAATAAAAGCCCTACCCCACATTCCTCCGAAACCTCTCGAGCTCTTTGGTGAGCTGCTTTGCGGAGAAATAGCTGCTCAGGATCGTGATGAAATTCACGAGGAGAAAAATCACGAAAACGCAGACCGCCAGACCGATTATTATCTCGTGGCGCTCGGTGGGGATCATCGGGCTTAGCACGGCGACGGTAACTACCTCGGCTTCTATGACTAAAAGCTGTATTATTTTTCGGAGGATTATCTGCTTGTTCGTGAGCTCGTTTTTGGAGTACATCAGCAGGTTCGGGATAATTCCCAGCGCGGCGAAAAGAAACGGCGAGAAGAAGGCGTCGTAGCCGAAGCGCATGTCGGGGTCTAAAAGAGAGCCGATGACCGCGATGCCTGCCGTAATGCAGGTGACTAATATAAAATATACCGTGACGGATTTGTAAACTATTTCCTTGAAGCTCATATGCTTTCTCCTTTCAGGGCCTTTTTCAGCTCGGGGACGTATTTTCTTGAAACAATGACCTGCTCTCCGTTTTGCAGCACCGCGACAAATCGGCTGTTCAGCGAGGGCTTTATTGATTCTATTTTTAAGAGATTTAACAGCACGGATTTCGACACGCGCAGGAAGTGCTTTTCCTTCAGCGCTTCTTCAAGCTCATAGAGCTTTTGCCGCGTTTCGTAGATTTGCTCCTCGCAATAAATAAACACGCGGTTATCCACGCCCTCGATGTAGAAAACATCGGAAATAGGAACCTCGTACTGCGTGCCCTCAATAACGCCCGTGAGCTGTCCCTGCCGCGATTTCACAAATCGGACGATCTCGGTTATCTCGTTGGTGATTTGGTGGCAGTAGATCTCAAGCCGTTCCTTTTTGTCCTTTTCGATTTCGGTGATTTTTATTTCCATTTGAATTCCTCGCCGATTATACTTAATCCTATTATTTCCCCGCCTTCGGCGGGGAAAATAAAATTAAAAATCTCCGAGAGCCTGTTCGTTAAAAGCGAACAGGCTTTTTGATTATGGGATATTTACGGGGTTTGCCCGTCCCAGGGCTGAACTGTCGGCGTGCCTTCTCCTTTCAGATAATAATCGAAGAAATTGAGGACAATGCCGTTGAGCTCGGGAATAAACTCGGAGGATTTTACGTCGCCCTTGCCGAGCATTTTCGCAAGCGGCGGCGCAAAGAGCGGCAAATCCGTGAAGTCCATATGCTCCGTTCCGTCGAAGTGCGCTTCTCTCGCGTCAAGCGCGTTGTTGAGTAGGTAGGTGTTTACATAAGTCGTGCCGTTTTCGCCCGCGTAGGATTTCCAATGACGCGCGTTGTCAAGCGAAAGCACGGGCACGGGGTACGGCTCGGCGTTGTACTCGATAACGCCGTTGTTATAGGCGATTTCCTCGCCGAGCATTGTGCCGTCGATGTCGATAACCGCACGGACGTCGCTGCGCTCACGTCCAAGCTGGACTGCCGCCGCTCCGCCTATTGAGTGCCCCGTAACGCCGATGTTTTCCGTGTCGGTCATCGCGAGAACGTTGAGGATTTCCGCGTTGATTTTATCGAATTTCGTATACCAAGCGTCGTCAAGCGAGCCGGAAGTCTTTGCGGCTTTGATCGCATCGAGAACGAAATTTTCGTCCGCCGTGCGGAGGGTCATCCACTCGCGGGTGGTGTTGTAATCCTCCTCGGACATGGTATAATCGTCGGAGTTCTGCATATTGACAGCTGTCTGAACAAACTCAAAATCAACGATGATCGTCTTGCCGCTTGTGTCTTTAGTGAAGAACGCGTAATACGGGTGGTCAATGCTGGCTACGACATAGCCGTTGCTCGCGAGCTCGAAATACAGCGACGAGTTGCTTTGATAATAGCCGAACGAGCCGTGCGCGAACAGAACGAGCGGGCAATTTTCAGCGCCGCCTTCGGGGTAATAAAAGTGAATGGGGATCTCGCGGTTGGAGCCGTCATTCTCGCGGGGCTCAAGGCGCGATTTGTCAATAAGTATCGCTTCGGTTTCTTTTACTTTAAAGGAGCCCGTGGTTTTCAGCCCATGGTATCCCGAGAAAATATACGCGGGGAACAGCGCGGAGCCTATCAGAACAACGCCGAAGACTGTTCTTACGATGAGCTTGGCGTTGGATTTTTCCTTGACCTCGCGCTTGCGTTTAACGAGAAATACTATCACGGAGATCACAAGGCGAATCCCGAGAACTATCACGCAGCCCGTAAAGCGCCACGACTGCCCCATCGGCAGGAAGATCACGAGCATCAGGAGCGCGAGCTCCCCGGCGGTGAATATCATTCTGTTTTTGTGCCGGATACTTCTGAATTTGGTGCAGGTGAGCACCGTGAGCAAAATCTCCGCGATTGTGAAAACCGCTAACATTACAAATCCCATTTTGATTTCTCCTATCGAAATTTTTTTGTTTCGCTGACGTTTTCAGTATACATCACATTTTGGAGGAAATCAATGGGGTTTGAGGTGAGATGCGGATTTGGGGAGTAAAATGCATTTCAGGCTAAATCCCCCCGCAACGGGCTTATCCGCGCCGTGTGTTTGGAATTTATCTGTACGGGTTGGGATAAATCCCGACATCGGGCAGCGGCGGCGCGTTGTGATGATAACCGTCCGGAGTCACCTTTTCCCAGCCTTTTCCTACCTCGTTTGTCAACCAATTGTCTTTTGGTTTAGCAAATCTATGCGGTGAAAAAGCCTCCTTGCAGGAAACACACTCTAATTTCTCCGCGTATTTATTGTACTTTAAATTGTGTTTACATAACGGGCATATATATTCATCGTCCAGAGAAAATGTTTCATTGCACGAGGTGCATATCATAATACTTTTTTGGGGAATAATTTCAAGGCTTCCGTCACATTCGGGACAAAGATATATTTTTTCAAACGGAAGATTTAAAAATTCATCAACGTCCTCGGCGTTAATCTCTATCCTACGGTATGCTCTTAATTTATCGGCAATCTCCTCGTTTGAACCGAATTTGTTCTTCCTGAAATAATCATATATCTCATCATAATCAGACATACGCCATCTGTAACGTTCGCAGATCTCATCAACGCCGTTTAATTCGACATCGACATATTTTCCCGCCTTTGCGTCATATAACGCGCGGATTAAAGTCAGCTTCAATTTTGAATCCTCCCGATTTCGGTTTGTCGGGGTGTTCCCGATAAATTTTTATTCCATAATTTAAGTGCCGAAGGCACGGCGGCACGAAGTGCCGC
>JAIDPG010000019.1 GCA_029062865.1 Oscillospiraceae bacterium | reverse complement strand
TAATAGTGTCGTCCGAAAGGGAAGTGTCGGAGCGCAGCAGCGTTCCGTCAAGATCAGAAACATATAACGTCATAGCAGTTCCCCTATGGTTAATGAAATACCCGAAAAAACGTTTCTTTATGCGGTTTTCCCCGCATCCGGCGAGGAAAACCGCCAATAATCAGCAAAAAATTAGTTAAAAATCCTTGCAGCCGTCGACGGCGAACCTGTGCGACAGCATATACTCCCGCAGCTCCGAGGCGTCAGAGAAGTACTCGCCCTGTTTCTGGATAGAAATGCACCCGCAGGCATTCGCACGGACGACCGCCTCCGCAAGCGGCATATCCTCGATAACGCCCGAAATCAGCCCCGCCGCGAACGCGTTACCCGCTCCCGTTGTGTCAACGACTTTATCCGCGCGGAACGTCGGCGTATAGCCGCTCTCCTTCGCGCTTTTGAAATACGCTCCCTTTTTGTCGAGAGTGATGACGATCTTTTTCGTTCCGAGGCTCAGGAAATGCTCAGCCGCCTTTTCGGGGTTCTCCGTGCCGCAAAGCGTTATTATATCCTCGTCGTTCGGTACAAAAATCTCGCACAGCTTCGCAAGCTCGCTGATTGCCTTTCCGCTTTGCGGAGGGAGCAAATCAAGCGTCGGGTCGAATACCACGGGGATCTCCGCTGCTTCGCAGCTCCCGAAAAGCCTCTTCGCGAATTCCGTCCGCGTGGGGGAGAAAAGCGCGAAATCCCCCGAAATGAACGCGCACTCATATTTCGCAATGTCCGCGATGTCCGCCGTTTCATCGGCGCAGACCGCGCTTACATTCAGCCTTTCAAGCCCCTTCGCTACAGAATTTCCCGCGCAGTTTTCCGAAGTCAAAACAAGAACCATACCGCACCTCATTAAATCACAAATCAATTTTCGAACATCTTAATATTCCCGTCGGAATAAGCAAAGCCCGCAAATCCGCTTGCCTGAAGTCTGTTTAAAAACGCCCCGAGCTTCTTCGGCTTTTTGTAGATCGCGACATCGTAATCCGCGCGGAGCTCCTCGGCTTTGGCGTAGACCTCCGCGAAGTTATCCTCGTAGAAAATCGCTATTTTTTTCCGTGAAGAAGCCGCGCGCTGCTGCTCGGACAAAATACTGAAAATCCGCTCAAAGCCTATTGAAAAACCGCACGCGGGAATTTCCTCGCCGATGAATTTCCCGATGAGCTTGTCATAGCGCCCGCCGCCCGCGACGGAGCTTCCGAAGTTCTCAGAGCGCACCTCAAACACCGTGCCCGTGTAATATCCCTGCCCGCGTACGAGCGAGATGTCAAACTCCACGCCGTATTTTCCCGCGGCGATCTTTTGGCTTTCGCTAATAATTCCGGAAAGCCGCAAGGTCACTTCCTCGCCGACTATCTCCGTGACTTTTTCGAGCGTCAGCGGCAACTGCTTCATCAAGTCCGACAGCTTGTCCACCGCCGCCTTGTCATAGCCCTTTTCGAGCAGCTCCGCGGCAACGCCCTCCGCGCCGATCTTGTCGAGCTTATCAAAGCTCACGCAAACGGACGAGAACTGCTCCTCCGCGAAACCAAGCGCCGAAAGCATACCGTTCAAAACCGCGCGGTCGTTCACGCGGACGGTAAACGCGCCGATGTCCAGAGCCATAAGCGCCTTCGCAGTCACCGCGATAAGCTCGATCTCGCACTCCGGCTCCGCATCGCCGATAACGTCAATGTCGCACTGCATAAACTCGCGAAGCCTGCCCTTTTGCGGGTTTTCCGCGCGGTAAACCTTGTCGGTCTGGATAGCCTTAAAAGGGTAGGGGAGGCTCTGCCGATTTGCCGCGAAATAACGCGTCAGCGGCAGCGTCAAGTCGTATCTCAAGCCCATATCGCAAAGCTCCGCGCCGCTTTCCAAAGCCTTTGTGAGCTTGTCGCCGCGCTTAAGTATCTTGAAAATCAAGTTAAGATTATCGCCGCCGTCGGATTTGTCGAGGTTCTCCGCGTCCTCAACGGCGGGCGTCATAATGCGCGAAAACCCGTTTTCGCGGTAAATCTCCACGATAGTCCTCTGCATATACTCGCGGAGCTCCGCTTCTGCCGGCAGATAATCCCGCGTGCCTTTAACGCTTTTTGTTTTCATAAATCATTCAATTCCTTTCAAAAGCTGCAATATTCTACTTTAAATTATACCATTTTTTGTCGTCAATGTCAAGCAAAATTGCAGGATAAGAAAAAATATTGTCGGCATTGCGTAATTTTAATAAAAAAAGACTTGCAAAAAAATTCGATTTATGCTATAATGTAAAAGGAAGAAATTTGTTTTTGATTTGATTGGTAATGCAGAAAACAAAATTTGTTTCGATTTTTTGAATTATTTAAAACTAGGAGGAAAAAACTATGTTTTGTCCCAATTGCGGAAAAACCATTGACGACAACGCGCCTTTCTGCGGATTTTGCGGAGCACCCACCGGGGTAGCGGCAAGCGCTCCGGCACCGGAGCCCGCGCCCGCTCAGCCCGTTATTCCCCAGAACCCCGTGCCCCAGAATACCGTGCCTCAATACACCGCGCCCCAGGCTCCTCAAGCTTCGCAGCAGGCGCAGTACACCGCGCCCCAGCAGCAGTATGCCGCTCCTCAGCAGCAGACCGTCGGCGGAGCGGGCTTCTCGCTTGACGCGAAAACCATCGACATCATCAACAAGTGCATAAGAGCCGCGCTTATTCTCCTTTCGATCCTGATAATCATCGGCGCTATTGGTTCTATGGCAGTTGCGGGTGCTATTTCGAGCGCGTTCAAAATGCTCGACACCTCGGGGCTCGGCGCTGTTACCGACGCGAAGGCGTTTTACGGGCTCGCGCGCGTTCCCGCTATCATCGCGTTCGTGATCTCAATCGGCGGGCTTGCTTTCACGATCCTCACCAAGCAGAGATCGCTGTTTTCGTATATATGCGCTGGCGTAGGGGTTTTGCTCTTCATCTTCAACTTCGTGCTGTACGGCGGATATGTTTCACTTGCAACCTCGCTTTACACCAGCAGCTTTTCGTCTCTGTTCGGCGGTTTGAGCGGAGTTAAGATCGGCGGGATTATCGTTGCGGGCATCTTCCTGCTTCTCGGCGCGCTCGCGATGATCGCAGCTTCGCTTGCGATTATCCTGAACAAGGAAGATATCATCAAGTACAAGCCGAAATATTGATAATTTTACGGAAGACGAAAATCCGCTCGGTGTTTTACCGAGCGGATTTTTTATTTCTCGACCGCGAGTATCGGATAGCCGTCGATATACGGCTTCACGATCTCGGGGTGTTTTTTTGCCTCGGAAAACAGCATTTCCGAAAAGCCGTCCTTTTGAACGAACTCCGAGAGCATCTTAAGCGGCAGAGAATAAACCGTCTCGCATACGGGCGAGACCGTGATTACGCGCAGATCATCAAGCGCGTTTACGCGGAACGGCCACACCGCGCAGTCGAACGGCTTCAGCTCCCCGAGCGCACAGCCGTTCTCCGAAAGCGCGGGGCAAAACGAGATTTCTTCTCCCGATTGCTTGGCGAATTCCATATCGAACACAAATTCCTCCCCGCGCGGGATCAGCTTCACACCGAGACGCTCCTCAACAGCGGCGCGGTTTTCGGCGTAAATCAGCGGGATCTCCCAAATGTCCTCCCTCGTAAATCCGCAGCAAACGCGGCACTTCGCGCATGAATTAGCTGACAGAATTTTCCCGATCCTGCTCATTTCTTCGCCTCCTTTGCGATCTCCCATAGATAAACCGAAGCCGCCGTTCCGAAAGGGGAGTACAGCGCCTTGAATTTCCGCATCTCCGCGAGGTTTTTCATCCCGTTAATCTCAATGCCGTGAAGCACCGAAAGCCCCTTGCGAATTCCGTAATCCGCAAGGCTCAGCACGTCAGCTCGCCCGAGGCAGAAAATCAGCGTCATTTCGGCAGTCCACGCGCCGATGCCGCGGATCGCCGTCAGCGTTTTGATGACTTCCTCGTCGCTCATTCCGGAGAGCTTCCCAGCGGAAAGCTCTCCGCTTTGGAACTTCACAGCACAAGCCGCGAGGCACTCCGCTTTCGTCCGAGAAAGCCCGCACCCGAAGAGCCCTTCCGCGCTTGTCAGATTTTCGGGCAAAATCTCCCCGACCTCGCGCCGAACCTTCTCGAATAAAG
>JAIDPG010000189.1 GCA_029062865.1 Oscillospiraceae bacterium | reverse complement strand
TCGCTACGCCGATGAACGCGGACGGCTCGATAAATTTTGAGGAGTTCGGGCGGCTTATCGATTATCAGATCGAAAACGGCATCGACGGGCTTGTTATCTGCGGCACGACGGGCGAAAGCGCCACAATGACCGATGAGGAGCACGTTGAGGTTATCCGTTACGGCATTGAGCGCGTAAATCACCGCGTTCCCGTGATAGCAGGCGCGGGCAGCAACGACACCGCCTACGCCGTTGAGCTTTCAAAGGAAGCCGAGCGGCTGGGCGCGGACGCGCTCTTGCAGGTCACGCCGTACTACAATAAAGCGTCCCAGCGCGGGCTGGTAAAGCATTTCACGGCGATCGCCGACGCGGTGAGCATTCCGAATATGCTGTACAACGTGCCGTCGCGCACGGGCTGCAATATCGGCGTGGACGCGTACATCGAAATGTCAAAGCACCCGAATATCACTGCCGTAAAAGAGGCGAGCAGCAATATGAGCACTATTCTCGCGCTTTCGGCATACACGGATTTGGATATTTATTCGGGCAACGACGACGAGGCGCTGTGTTGCCTTGCGCTCGGCGGAAAGGGCTTGATCTCGGTAACGTCCAACGTCGCTCCGCGCGAAAAGCACGAGGAGATCACGCTGTACCTCGACGGCAAGCGCGATGAGGCCCTCGCAATCGCGAAGAAGCTCTACGCGCTGGATAAGGCGATGTTTATGGACGTAAACCCGATCCCCGTCAAGGAAGCGCTGAACATAATGGGCTTCAAAGCGGGCGAGTGCCGCCTGCCGCTCTGCTCGATGACGGACGAGATGAAGGCGAAGCTGAAAGCGGTAATGTCGGATTTAGGACTGGTAAATAAGGTTTAAATAAAGGAACAAAAAAATGAAAAAAATTGCTATTACCGGCGCGTGCGGGCATATGGGGCGCGTCATCGCGGGAATAATAAGCGAGCGCGCGGACTGCGAGGTCTGCGCGGGAATTGACAAGGCGGGGGAGAGCTACGACGGTTTCCCAATCGTGAGAAGTGTTTTCGACCTCACCGAAAAGCCCGACGTTATCATCGACTTTTCGCACCCCTCCGCGCTCCCCGATTTGCTGAACTATTGCAAAATGAACAGCGTGCCGATCGTTATCGGAACGACGGGATATTCCGACGAGGAGAAGTCGCAGATAACCGCTTCGGCGGCGCAGATCCCCGTGTTCTTCACGTTTAATATGTCGCTTGGCATCAATCTCCTCGCGGAGCTCGCGAGAAAGGCGGCGCAGATACTCGGCGGGCAGTTTGATATTGAAATAGTCGAGAAGCACCACAACCGCAAAAAGGACGCGCCCTCGGGCACGGCGATAATGCTTGCGGAGGCGATAAACGAGGAGCTTGGGAATTCCAAGCGCTACATCTACGACCGCCATGCCGTCCGCCGCCCGCGTGAGGCGGACGAGATCGGAATGCACTCTGTCCGCGGTGGCACGATAGTCGGCGAGCATGATATAATCTTCGCGGGTCACGACGAGGTGATAACGCTGTCGCACTCGGCGCAGTCGCGCGAGGTATTTGCGGTAGGCGCGGTGAACGCCGCGGTTTTCCTTGCGGGGAAGCCCGCGGGATTGTACACGATGAACGAACTTATCAGCGAAAAATAAAGCTGACTACTGCGGTTTTCCCCGCCGTAGGCGGGGAAAATCGCATAAAATATATTCCCTAAAATCAGCAATTCAGACAGGAGTTTAGTTATGATTGTTAAAGTTACGGAGAACGTTTCGGCGGTCTCGTTCAACAACGCGCCGCTTAACAAGACGGTAATGGAGGACACGCTGAAGATCGTCGCTAAGGCGGGGATCAATGTGGATATGATCTCGATGACCGCGCCGACGCAGGAAATTTTCAGCTTCGGGTTTACGGTTGACGACGAGGATATGCCGAAGCTGCTCGGAACGGTCGCGGAGCTGAAGGCAAAGGGCTGTGTTCCGCCGATGATAAACAGCGGCAACCGCAAGATCGTTTTGAAGGCGAACGAAATGGCTAATACCGTGGGCTTCGCGGCGCACGTTTTTGAGATCCTTAACAGGCTCGAGGCGATGATTTTGATGATAACGACGGGCGTTGACGAGATTTCAGTTTTGATTCGCGACGCAGACGCGGACGCTGTCGTTTCCGCGTTTGAGAAGGAGTTCGCATGATTTTGCGTTTTATTGCGGAGTCGGCGACTGAAGCGGTGGAGTCCGCGGCAGAATCGGAAATCGCAAGCGTTCCGACGCTCGGCGACGCGGTGGACGCTATCGTCGAGCACCCGAAAGAAACGCTCCCGCTTATCGGAGAGTTTTTCAAGAACCTCGGAAGCTCGCTCGTCGCGATGCTGCCAAAGCTGATTTTCGCGATCATCGTGCTTGTTATCGGCATAATCGTCACGAAGCTGACGCTGTTTATTCTGTCAAAGGGCTTGAACAAAACCAAGCTCGACCTTACCGTCACGAAATTCACGAGCCAGGTCGTGAAGATCGTGCTGTATATGCTGCTGATAACGATTGTTCTCAGTATGCTCGGAATTCCGTCCACGTCGATCATCACGGTCATCGGCACGGCGGGCGTGGCGATAGGTCTCGCGCTGCAAACGTCGCTTTCAAACCTCGCGGGCGGATTTCTGCTGATGATAAACAAGCCGTTCAAGATCGGCGATTATATCATCACAAACGGCGTTGAGGGCACGGTCGCGCAGATCTCGCTGCTTTACACGCGGCTCGATTCCGCCTCAAACCAGGCAGTGTTTATCCCGAACGGAATGGCGATAAACGCGACTATAATCAACAATAACGCGAATAAGACCCGCCGCGTGGAAATGCTGTATTC
>JAIDPG010000188.1 GCA_029062865.1 Oscillospiraceae bacterium | reverse complement strand
CACCCATAGCCTCAACAGCCTTCTTCGCGTTCTCGCCGACAACGGTGTCATCGGGCGCGAATGTAACCTTGCTCTTAACGAGCTCGGCGAGTCTGTCAGCGGCGGGCTTGAGGGAGAACTTAGCCTCGGGACCGTTTTTCGGCTTGCCAAGGTGCGAGCAGAGCACTACCTTAGCGCCGTTTTCGGTGAGCTTGTTGATCGTGGGCAGAGCCGCGGTAATGCGGTTATCGTTAGTGATAACGCCATCTTTGAGCGGCACGTTGAAGTCCACGCGGACAAGCACGAACTTGCCCTTGACGTTCAAATCCTCGACATTCTTCTTATTGAGCTTAGCCATAGTTATTATTCCTTTCGTGAATGAAATATTAGTCGGATTCTACACCGACCCATTACACTATATATTGTACAATATTTTGAGAAATTTTTCAAGTCTTTTTTGCAAATTTCATAAAAAATTTTCAAATTAATCTGAAATTCACTCCCTATTATAATGTTTTCAGTAATAAAACGGTTCTCACCGCGGCGAGCGGGGAAAACGATTGAGCGAATATAAGCCGCGTTCTCTTCCGCGGACGTGGAAACCGCATAAGATAACAACCGCACTCCGCCGAAGGGGCACACTGCGTAGGAATTTTTCCGATTTGTCCCTGCCGAAAGTTAAAAAACTCTGTTAAAAATCCCTATGGCAAAGGGTGGAGATTTTTTGATATAATGTTAATGGATAGCGAAAACGCCGTACCTTTTTCAGGTCGGCGTTTTTGTTTGCCGAATTTTATTTAAGGAGTTGGTAATTATGCCGCAAAATCGATTTGAGAGGGTCGCGTTCGCGTTTTTGACCGTCGTTGTTACCGTTCACGCTTACGTTTTTTACAGCCTGTACGTTGTAAACGGACAGACGCTTATGGCGGTGAACAATGCAGACGGCGTGATCGCAGCAATAAATAAACAGGGCGGAGTTTACATGTTTGGCAACTTTTTGCCGATCTGGGCGGTCGTGCTCGTAGAATTCGCGTTTGCGTTCGCGCTTGAGGTGTTTATGGGGAGCCCCGTGTCGTTCAAGCTGGCGTGCAGGGTCTTTAATCCCCTCGAGACGAACCCCGTGCTGTTCGAGACCGCGATCATCTGCGCGACGGCGGGGATCATGTGCCCCGCGATGAGCTTCATCGCCGCGTTCCTCTACTATCCGTACTACGCGGGCTTTGATGTTATCTCCCTGCTCGCGATGTGGCTGAAGCTCGTGTGCTTCAACTTCCCGTTCGCGGTGCTGTCACAGCTTTTCTTTATCCAGCCGCTTATCAGGACGGTGTTTAAGGCGATCTTCAGACGGAAATCAGCTGAAGAAAACATCACTGAAGCGAACGGAGTTGAAGGAGCCGAGTAACAAATTCAAAAAATGCGGTGCCGAGCCTTATTGCCCGACACCGCAAAAATATTTTCACGTGTTTTTTCCATGCGATGAGATAATCATCGGAAGAAGAACGATAGCCAAAGCCGCGGTCAGCAGCGGCAAATGCCATAAAAGCTCCAAACCGAGCCCTTTGAAAAACAGCTCTCTCTCGATCGGCAGAAAAGCTGCAGAGATCACATTGTATGCCGCCATAATCGCCCACATAATAATGGCACATATCGTCGAAGCAGCGGCAAATCTCTTTACGCGGAACTCGCTGATATTCGAGACAAACCCGCCCGCTCCGGCTGTAAGCATAGTGAAAAACGGAAGATTGATAAGACAGCTTGCCCACCAAACCGCGCCGCCGTAATACCGCGAAACGATATTCATAGCAAAAAGAGAAATGACGACCGCCGCGGCACTCGCCGCCAAGCGAACGGGTCTCTTTTCAAACGCCTTTCTTACCGCCGCAATTAAAAAAACTCCGGCGGAGCGCCCCTCGAGCTCCTCGTATTTACCGTTCATATGAGACACCCCTTTCCTTTCCGCAAAATGCAGTCAAAGCTGTAATTTTTGGTTATTTATACCAATACGATCTCACAAAGGTTCATCAACAAAAATATGTATACCGCAGCAAAGCCCCCAACACCGTTGGGGGCACGTTTTATTGCTTCACGCGATTACTGCTTATCCTCAATATACTTAACAATATCGCCAACAGTCTTGATGTTCTCAACCTGATCCTCGGGGATCTCTACGCTGAACTCGTCCTCAAGCGCCATAACCAGGTCAACAACGTCGAGGGAATCCGCGCCGAGGTCGTCGGTAATCGACGAATCAAGGGTAATGCCTTCCTTGTCATCAACGTCCAGCTGATCCGCGATAAGATCCTTTACCTTTTCAAAAATATCCATAAGCTACCTCCAAATTATTCTGCGGCACATTCCCGCGTTTTCAAGTTATATTATAAATC
>JAIDPG010000187.1 GCA_029062865.1 Oscillospiraceae bacterium | reverse complement strand
GGAATTCTCGCCTTATTCGCCGCCGAAGCCGCCGCCAAAAAAATCCTGTCGACCTGCTCCTGCGTGTACTCCGCGAACTTCTCCTGCGCCGCGCGTACACGCGCCAACGCCGCGTCGAAGCTTTCTACGCTGTCTACTGTTTCGTAGTTCATAGTCATTCTCCTTTTTATGTTTATTAAGTGCAAGCGCACAATTATTACCTTAATATGAAGCGCCGTTTTGAATTTTCGCTATTTCATGAACTATTTCGGAAAACTCCTCAGATTTTGACTCCAAGAGCCCATGCGTGGTGTTTTCCATAATGAACAGCTTCTTGTACGGCGCGTTCACGCTGTTAAAGTACTCCTCGGAGAGCTTGTAGTTTGTCTGATAGTCTTTGTCGCCGTTAATATTAAAGTACGGGACATCGTAATCTGTTCTGTTTTTAAGCGAGAACGCTTTCATCTCCTCGGAGGAGAAAAAATCCATATAAACGCTCATATCCACCTGAAAATATTTTATCCAGTCAATAACCGAATAATGGGGATTGAACAAAACCGTTGTGAGCAAGTTATAATCGGATCCGTCAGCCATCATTCCGTATCCGTATTTATCCATCAGCTCGTTTCGCGTCGTGATATGCTCAATAGTGGTGTTTTCGGGTGTGAGCTTTTCTACGAGTGCCATAGCCTCCGCGTCACCTTGTGCCCATTCGCTTGCGGCTTCCTTAAAGGCTCTTTCGTTTTCGTCTACATCCACAAGCTGACCCGTTCCGATAAAACATTCGTATAATTCGGGATATTCGAGTACAAGGTTTGCCCCGTAAAACGATCCCCACGAATGACCGAGAATAGTTATCTTATCGCGTTCCAGCTTATTAAGCAGAAACTCTGTCATTTCCTTGCCGTCTTCGAGAAACAGCTCTCTTGTGAGCTTTGTGTCATTCTGGGATTTGTCGTAGCTTTTGCCGCAGTTGCGCTGATCCCATGTCACAACAGTATATACATCAGCCCATTTTCTTATAAAAGCGTAGTCAATGCCGCTAGTTGCCGAGCCCGGTCCGCCGTGCAGATAAAGCAGTACGGGATTTTCGATGTTTTCTCCGTATATGTTTATCCATTGCTTTGTACCGTTTATATCAACATACATTGACTCGTTGATCCCACCTTTGGGGGTACTGTTATTGACAATCCTGCCTATGCCATGAGCGCCTAAAACCACTAAAACCAACGAGACAAAGGATATCAGAACAATTTTCAATACTCTGCGAAATTTTTTTATAATACCATCTCCTGAAGATTGCCGATTATCGGAATCCTTATTGATCTTAAGATCGCTTTGCTTCCTCGGGAGTTTTCATAGAGGCCAGCGCCGCGTCATAATCTACGTCGGCAAGCGTTTTCAGCGCGTCGCCCGTGATTCCCGGAGTGTCCGAGCCGCGGACTTTTTTGTCCGTGATTAAAAATTTGCCGTTCTCGTAAGTAAAGCAGCTTCCGTTGACGACAAAATACTTCCCGCCGATTAAAGCCGCGCGGTTTACGTCGCCGAAAATCTTCCCGCTGTCCATCGCCGAAATCTCCGCCGCGGAAAGCTCCTTGCCTTGAATGGCAAGATACTCGCCATTGTTAATGTCGAACACCGCGAAGTCGCCTATATTCTGCGGACCCATGGAATATAAAAAGCAGTCGGTTTTTTCATAATTCAGTCGCCCGCCGTAAAGCTTAGCGGCTTTCCCAGATTTCACTCCGTAAATATGCGAGAGTGCGTCGTTGCCGTTCCAGCCCTCGGAGCTCACGATGATCTGCGCGCATTTTCCGTAGTCCAAAGCCGCGTCGAACGTCGCTTTATAGTAATCCCCGACGACCTCCGCGCCGCTGCTTCCGACAAATACCAGAAAATCGCGCTCGTACCACATTCCGTTGTTTTCCTCGGGAGATATCGCGATAGTGAACAGCGCGAAGCACTCCTCGATACCGTCGCGGTCGAAATCGTCCTTTATAGCGCCCTTGAATATCGCTTCGGGAGAACCCGCGGCGAAAAAGTCATCAACCGCTCTGCTGAACATCGCCTGCGGAGAGCTTTTCGTAAAGCCCGACGAAAAATTCTTGTATTCGTTCGTGGATTTCAGCGCCGCGAGCGCCTTGTCGTAAGCGTCGCCAAGCGCGTTTTTGTCGGTTATCGCGGCGGGATTTTCCGTGAACGTGTAATCCACGAACACAAGAGCGCCGTTGTTCAATCCGTCAATGTACTTTGAGAGCTCCTCGGATATTCCCGTTTGCTCTTTATCGGACGTGTCCTTTGAAACCGTTGAGTTGTCCGAGCCTTGCGTTTGCGAGAAATCCGTGCTTTCGGGCGGGAGCTCGCTCGTCGTCCTGCCGCCGCCCTCTTCACATCCGCTAAGTAAACAAATTGCCAAAACAAGTGCCAAAGCTTTTTTCATAGTGATTCCTCCTAAGATGTATGTTAAAATTTTTTTGGACCGAATTATAAGGATTTATAGATTTAGTCGCGCTCCAGCGCCGTAATTCCCGAACGCACCATTTTGATGATGCCGAAAGGCTTTAAGAGACTCAGAAAGCTGTCGATTTTCGCGGGCTCGCCGGTGAGCTCCAGCATTATCGAATTCGCCGCGATGTCAACGGGCTTCGCGCGGTAGAGGTTCGCTATCTCGATTATCTTGTGCCTGTCCTCCGCTGAGCTTCCCGCGCGGATAAGAATATGCTCTCGCGTTACCGCGTCGCGCAAAATCTGCACGTCGCGAACGTCATACAGCTTCATAAGCTGGTTTTTTATCTGCTCGATAATGTGAATGTCTCCCGAAACGACTATCGTAAGCCGCGAAATCGACGGCTCCTCCGTTTCGGCGGCGTTAAGGCTCTTAATGCTGTACCCGCGCCGCGCAAACAGCCCCGAAACTCGCGGGAGAACGCCATTGTTATTTAAGACCTTTACGGATAATACGTATTCCTGTTCCTGCATAATTACGCCTCCAAATCAATCTCGGTGATCGGGTTTACAACGGGCTTGCCCGCGGGGATCATCGGAAGAACGTTAATGTCGCGGTCTATGCGCACCTCGATCATCACGGGCGCGGACTTTGAGAGCTCCAGCGCCTTTTTGAGAATCGGCTCAATGTCCTCAACCCTTTCGATAACGAATGTCTGAATACCAAAGGCTTCGCCGAGCTTTACATAATCGATATGCCTAGCATCAAGTGTGGTTTGAGAGAAATGCTTATTATAAAATAACCTCTGCCATTGCCGCACCATTCCGAGCACGTTGTTGTTGATGACCATTTCGATGATCGGGATATTGTGCGCCGAGGCGGTGATAAGCTCGTTCAAATTCATCGCGAAGCTGCCGTCGCCCGCGATATTTACAACGGTCTTGTCGGGCCTCGCGACCTTAGCGCCAAGCGCCGCGCCAAGCCCGAAGCCCATTGTCCCGAGCCCGCCCGACGAAACGAAGCTGCGCGGCTCTCTGTATTTGTAGTACTGCGCCGCCCACATCTGGTTCTGCCCGACCTCCGTCGCGATCACAGCCTGTCCGTCCGTCAGCTCGTCGAGTTTTTCAATAACCGCCTGCGGCGTTACGGGAAGCTCCGCCGTGCCCTTAAGCACGGGCTCGCCAAAATCCTTTTCAATGATCTCGTCCGTCCACGCGTTCTTTTTCTGCTTGATCTCCGTGCAGAGAGCCTTCATTATCTCCTTGACATCGCCCTGTATCGTACAGCCGACGGTGACGTTTTTGTTGAACTCCGCGGGGTCGATGTCGATGTGAATGAATTTCGCGTCCTTACCGAAAACGCTCGGGTCGCCGATAACGCGATCGGAAAACCGCGTTCCAACGCCGATGAACAGATCGCAGGAATTAAGCGCCGCCGCGGATTTCACCGTGCCGTGCATACCAAGCATACCTATGTAGCGGCGGTTTGTCTGGTCGAACGCGCCTTGACCCATAAGCGAGCAGGAAACAGGCGCGTCGCAAAGCTCGGCAAGCGTTTTCAGCTCCTCCGAGGCGTCCGCGGAAATAATCCCGCCGCCAGCGTAAATAAACGGCTTCTCTGATTTTTCGATAAACTCCAGCGCCGCTTTTATCTGCTGCTCGCGGAGCTCCTCGTTAATATCATATCTTGTCGTCGTGTTGTCGGGCTTTACTGGTTCGTATTCATACATCGCCGCCGTGATGTCCTTTGGGATATCCACAAGCACCGGACCCTTACGTCCGCTGCCCGCGATCTTGAACGCCAGCCGCAGCGTGTCGGCAAGCTCCGAAATATCCTTGACAATGAAATTATGCTTTGTAATCGGGATAGTAACCCCCGTGATGTCAACCTCCTGGAAGCTGTCAAGCCCCAGCAGGTCGGTGGAGACGTTTCCCGTGATCGCCACAAGCGGAATACTGTCCATATTCGCCGTAGCAAGCCCCGTTGTGAGGTTTGTAGCGCCCGGACCCGACGTCGCGATGACAACGCCCGTTTTCCCGGAGGCTCTCGCGAAGCCGTCCGCCGCGTGACACGCGCCCTGCTCGTGCGATGTGATGATGTGGCGGATCTTGTCGCTGTATTTATACAGGCTGTCGTAAATATTCAGCACCGCGCCGCCCGGATACCCGAAAACGGTGTCCGCGCCTTGCTCCAACAGACATTCAACAATAATGTCCGAACCGGATAATAACATAAAAATCCCTCTCTGTCCTTATGTAATTTTTCAGCAGTTTCCCCGCGTCGGCAGGGGAACATCGGTAACTTGAAAACTGTTACAATATACATATTTATTATATCATATCTTAGCGATATTGTCAATATGGCAAATCAAGAAAAAATGTAATCTTGACATTTCGGCGGGGGAGTGCTATAATTAAGGAAAACATTACGAGAGGAATACATAAAACAGGGAGGCAGTTAATGGATAAAGGACAGAAAATACTGCTGAAGCTGTATCGGGAATTTGAGCTTGAAAAAAGCGTGCCGCTTTCCGAACAGCAGAAAGCCGATTTTGAGCTTGCGAAGTCTGAGGGGTATATGTTCGATCCCCCTCAGCCGATTACACACGAGGAAGCGATGAAACGGCTCTCTGATGTGATGTCGAAGATATCGCGCGAGGACGTTGCAAACGCGTTTTTGTACAGCCTCTCGACACGGCGGCTTGAATACCGTTCGGCGCTTGCGAGCTATTATTACGCTGTCTCGATCCCGAAGCACGAAAACGTCCCCGACGGTTACGGTATGTGCTCCGTATGCGGCTTTAAAGAGTGGAAGCGCGCCGATCAAAGCGTTGTTCAAACCGCCGCGTTCACTGAGGGTTTCAACAGCTTAAACTATCAGCGTTATAAATACGGCGGGAGTTTCGGGATAGATTTCAATTTCGCGCTGTTTGATCTGGAACAGTTTGTTAAGCTTCCGCGCGTTTCGCCCTGCGATGAGGATATCGCGATCCTCAAACGTATCCTGGGCTGCGTGAGTAAGTTAGCGTGCTGGCGCGATAAAGTCGCGAAGCTGCAAAAAGCGGTCATTCACGAGAGAATACTCAAAACCAACTCCGATGAAATGAGCCGGCTTCTTGAGGCTCTCGGAATATGCGGCGTGCTGACGGAAAGAAATTATCCCGCGCTTGAGGAAAAATTCGTTACCTTTGACGAAATAAGGAGTTTACAGTTCAGCGAGTGGGATTACCCGATAAATATGTGGAGAGCATACTGCGGGGTAAATAAAGAGCGGCTTTTAAAGGTCTTTGGATTAGAGTCGGATTGACATCCGCAACCGTTGATTAACAGCATTTGGAGGAAAGTATGCGTGTTTCGTTTGATCTTGACGACACCCTGTTTGTCGATCCCGAAAAGTTCAAAACCGAAAAAGCTCCGCGCTTTCCGTTTAACAAAATTTACCGCGAGCGTCTGCGGCTGGGAACTGTCGGCATGTTTAAGTATCTTGAAGAACACGATATAGACGCGTGGATCTACACGACCTCGTTTCGCTCGGAGCGCTATATCCGCGGATTGTTCGGGTGTTACGGCATAAAGCTCTGCGAGGTGGTAAACGGCGAACGCCACGCACGCGAGGTGCAGCGTGACAGCAGGGAATCGCTGCCGTCGAAATACCCCGGAAAATACCGCATAGCTCTTCACATAGACGACGATATTTCCGTCAAGCAAAACGGCGAAACATACGGCTTCCGCGTGCATATTATCGGCGCGGAGAACGAGCGGTGGGCGGAGAAGATCATCGGCGAGATCGAACGGATAAAGGAAACGATAAAATAGAATGATAAGGCTGAGATACGGAAATACTAACACGTTTTTTATAAACGGCAGGCATGGGAATTTGCTTGTAGATACCGATTACGCGGGAACGCTGCCCGCGTTTTATAAGGAAATAAAGAAGTATACAATCACGCTTCGCGATATAACGTATGTTCTGGCGACGCACTATCAC
>JAIDPG010000186.1 GCA_029062865.1 Oscillospiraceae bacterium | reverse complement strand
TACAATAAGTGTCAACGCTCTGATGCTTTTGCTTCCGGCGGCGGTATTCTGCGCGGCGGCGCTCTTTTCGGAGAGAAAACCCGGCGTTATGGCGGGATTTGCCGCGGGCTTCGCGGCTCTTGCCGTATGGAGATTTGCGCTGCAAATGTCGGATAAAATGGGCGTTTCAAACGGCCTGCTCATAGCATCGCCGTATATAGCGGCGGCGGTTGTTTTTGTAATATTTGCAATTGCCGGCAGGCTGAACCGCAGCGGAACGATTTTGCTGATAGCGGGCGCGGTTATGAGTACGGCACTTGCCGTGTTTATGATCATAGTACTGTTTTGGTTTTTTGCAATTCCTGCGCTTGTTTCGGCGGTCGTGTGCGTTGTGTTCGCGGTACAAAACAAAAAGCGAGGTAAAGAATGAATCCATTCCCATTCTCCGACGACAACAAGCGCTATCACACGCTTGCCTACCATAATCTCCATATCTACGGCGGGCGGGTCTACAAGGCGACGCTGGACGCGCATTTGCCCTGCCCGAATAACGGCGGCTGCGTTTACTGCGCCTTGGCGCGAGACCCGCGCACGCTTTCGGAGCAATGGAACGCCGAAGCAGCGCGAATTCGCCAAAAGGACGCTAACGCCAAGATCTGCACGTATTTCGGCGTGGGAACAAACACCAACTGCCCGCCCGAGGGGCTCTCCGAGCTGCTTCAAACGGCGCAGGAGCTCGGCGCGTTTTCCGCGTCTATTGCCACCCGTGCTGACTGTCTCGACGAGCAAAAGGCAACGCTACTTGCGGAGTTTTCGCTGCCGCTCACCGGGGAGCTTGGTCTGCAAACGATTCACGACCAAACCGCCGAGCTCATCAACCGCGGGCACACGTTCGAGGATTTTCTGCGCGGCTTTGATTTGTTGAGAAATCACAACATTCGAGTTTGCGTGCATCTCATCAACGGTCTTCCGAATGAAACTCCCCAAATGATGCTTGAAACCGCGCGAATGCTCGCAAAGCTACGCCCCGACGCGGTGAAGATCCACTCGCTTCACGTCCTTCGCGGGACGCGGCTTTACGAGATGTATCAACGCGGCGAAATAACGCTGCTCACGCGCGAGGAATATATTGACATCACCGCGCGGCAATTAGAGCTGCTCCCGCCCGAGACCGTCATCGAGCGCGTCACCGGCGACGGCGACAAGGCTCTGCTTGCCGCCCCGAAATGGAGCGCGGATAAGATCGCCGTCCTCGGCGGACTGGACAAGCGCCTCGCGGAGTTTGACACTTTTCAGGGAAAGCTATTTATTGATTAACATTATTCCCCGCCTGCGGCGGGGAATAATGTTCACAAATTCAGACATTTCGCGGTTATTATATCGGAGGTGATGATAATGATTTCCGCAGCGCTTGCAGTTCTGGAAACCGAGGAACGCCGCAACGAGCTTTCCGAGTTCTACGAGCAGCACAAAAGCGATCTTTATGCTTTTGCGCTGTCGAGAACGCATAACCGCGAACGCGCCGAGGACGCGGTTCAGGAGGCTTTTTTGAGAATAGCGAAATACCCCGAGGGATTTTTCGCGCTGCCCGTTCACAAAAGAATATCCTACACGGTTATTGTTACAAGAAACGCGATTAACGATATTCTGGGCGACGGCGCGAGGTATTCCGAGCTTGACGAAGCGACAGCCGACGACGGACTTTCCGTCGAGGATCTTTCGATAGGAAATATCGCCACGGAGGAGCTTAAGGCGTTTATCATGAAAATGCCCGAGGCGCAGAGGTCGGCGATTATTCTGAAGCTCGTCCACGGAATGACGACCCGCGAGATAGCCGCCGCTCTGAATATCTCCGAGCAAACCGCCCGAAAGCGCGTTTCCAACGCTTACAGAACTATCGAAAAGTATCTGAAAGGAGAATAATTATGACGCTTGCAAACATTTTAGAAGAAATTGCCGAGCAGGAGTACGCGCTCCCAAAGGCAGCGCCGAAGCACTTTTTTTCGTTTAAGCACCGCCGCGCGATGAACAAAATTCTCTATCCCGACAATCTACCGAAAGCCGAGAAAAAGCCCGCCTTTAAGCGGAGAGCGGTTATCCTTGCGGCGATCGCTTTGCTCGCTGTCGTGACGGGGGCAGTAAGTATAATACGTCACGGCGGCTTTTGGTTTAACAAAGAACGCATTGAAGGCTATGATTACTTTATAATGCATGCGGAAAACGATAAAAACGCTCCAAAAACTATTGAAAAGCTCTGCTATAATTATAATTTGCCCCAAAAATACAAGGTTCTCGACAAAATGTGCCAAGACCATGAAGACTACACAGTAATGTACTATTACGACAGCGAAACCACCTCCATAAACGGCGGTCACCCTTTTGTTATGGTGCTGCAGTGGACAAAGCAGGGTTTTTATTCCCCGGTGGATACAGATGAGGACGTGGTTGAAGCTATCGAGGTAAAGGGGAGTAGCGGCTTTAAGATAGTAAAAACGATTGGAGAATTAGAGTACGATATAAATACCGTAATATGGGATTGTGGCGAATATATACACGTCATAGTCGGAACAATTCCGATGGAAGATATTATGACTGTCATCGACGGAATGACCGAAAAATAAGCAAACTCTCTTGACAAACACGGAAAATTGTGCTAAAATATCATAGTAATAGACCGTCCGCAAAATTTTGCGGACGGTTTTGGCGCGTTTAAATTTCAAAATTGCTTTCCCTGTGGAGCGGGATAAAAGCAAAAACAATAAAGGAAATGTGAATAAAATGTCGATTTTTGATATATTCAAGCAAATTGAAAATAAAGAGCCCGAGCCGGCGGGCGTGGTGGAGTACATCATAGCCGGCTTGGGAAATCCCGGCACGGAGTACGAAAACACTCGTCACAATATCGGTTTTATGACGATAGATACTCTTTGTGAAAAGTACAAGGTGAACTGCAAAAAGCTGAAATTCAAGTCGTTGACGTGCGACGCGATGATAGCGGGGAAGCGCTGCCTTATTATGAAGCCCTCGACGTTTATGAATAGAAGCGGCGAGGCTGTCACCGAGGCGATGAGCTTTTACAAGATCCCGCCCGAGCGCACGATAATCGTTTATGACGACATCTCGCTCGAGCCCGGCAAGCTGCGGATCCGCCGTAAGGGAAGCGACGGCGGGCACAACGGGATAAAGAACATAATCTACCTGTCGGGCTTCGACACGTTCCCGCGCATAAAAATGGGAGTAGGCGCGAAGCCGCACCCCGACTACAACCTTGCCGACTGGGTTCTCGGTCACTTCAAGAAAGAGGACGGCGAAAAGCTGGAGCAGTGCTTCAATAACGCCGTCGCGGCTCTGGAGCTTATGGTCGTGGGTAAAATCGACGAGGCGATGAACAAGTATAATTCATAAAAACGCCGTTTAATTTTGGGGAGATAATATGAACTTCTTTAAAAACGCGGCTTTGCATAATCCCGATTTTGTAAAGCTAGAAAAGTATGTAAACGGAAAAAATAAGTTGCCCGCTCTTGTAACGGGCGTTTCGCATATACACAAGGCGCATTTTATCGCGGGCTTGCTTAGCGACGTTCCTACGCTTGTTATCGCTGAAAGCGAGGGCGAGGCGCAGAAGCTCTGCCTTGATATAAATATGCTGCTTGGCGAGCAGGCGGCGTTGCTGTATCCCGAAAAGGAATTTATCCTCGCGGACGCGGAGGCGGCTTCCCGCGAGTATGAGCACAAGCGAATTTTCGCGCTGAACGCTCTTTTTAACAACAGCTGCAAAGCTGTGATCTGCTCCGCGGGAGCGGCGGCGCAGCTGACGATCCCGCCCGAGGAGCTGAAAAAGCGCCTTATCACGATAACCTCCGAGGACGAGCTTTCACTTGAGGAGCTCACCGCGCAGTTTATCGCGGCGGGGTATTCAAGGGCTGATATGATAGAGGGCGCGGGGCAGTTTTCGGTGCGCGGCGGCATTATCGACGTGTTCCCGCCAAGCGCCGCGAATCCGTTCAGAATAGAGCTCTGGGGCGACACCGTTGACAGCCTTTCGGAGTTCGACGTCGAAAGTCAGCGGCGCACAAGCTCGCTTGAAAACATCTCGATCTCTCCCGCGCGGGAAACGCTTTTTGGAAGCGGCGAGGCGCTCTGCGGGAAAATCGAGGCGCTCGCGAAAAAGCTCCGCGGAAAAAAGGCGGACGCGGTTCGGGCAAATCTCCAAAACGACGTAAACAGAGTGCGCGGCGGCGCAGGCGTTCGCAACGCCGACCGCTATTTTCCGTTGTGCTATGAAAGCGAGGCGACGGTTTTTGATTATGTGGATCGAGTTTTCGTCTGCGAGAACGCATCCGTCCGCGAGAGCTTCAGAGCGGCAACGCTTCAGCACTCGGAGGACTTGAACATTCTCGTTGATGAGGCGAAGCTCTGCAAGGGTTTGGAGCGCTTTATGCTCACGAAAAACGAACTTTATTCGGTTATTGAGAACAGAACGCGCGTTTATTTCGATTCGTTCCTGCGCGGCGGCGGGGTGGAGCTCGGCGCGATGATCGCCGTAAAAAGCGCGATACAAAACTCCCCGTGGGGCGGGGAATACAAGATACTTGAGGACGAAATGCGCGGGCTTCTCGAAAAGAAAATGTGCTGCTTTATTTTCGCGGGCACGGAAAAGGGCGCGGTAAATCTCGCGCGGGATCTCGCCGACGACGGCTTCAATGCGGAATTCTACGCGAACCCAAGCGAGCCTATCCCCGTCCCGGGGATAGGCTCGCTTGGGTTCGCGTAGAAT
>JAIDPG010000185.1 GCA_029062865.1 Oscillospiraceae bacterium | reverse complement strand
GCTTTTAATGGCTCTCAAACCAATTCTTCCCGCACTTCGCGTCAACAAGCAGCGGAACCTCGAGCTCCACGGCGCTTTGCATTTCCTCCTTGAGGATCTTTAACGCCTGCGCGGATTTTTCCTCGGGCGCTTCGACAATAAGCTCGTCGTGCACCTGCAAAATCAGCTTCGCCTCGGGGAGCTCCTTTTTGAGCCGCCCGAAAACCCTTATCATCGCGATTTTGATGATGTCCGCCGCCGTGCCTTGGATAGGCGTGTTCATAGCGATACGTTTGCCGAGCGCATTTACCGTCTTGTTTGTCGAGAGTATCTCGGCGATGAAACGCCGCCGCCCGAACATCGTCACCGCGTAGCCGTCCTGCTCGGCGGAGCTTGTGTTCGTCTCCATATATTCGCGAACACCCGAGAAATGCTCGAGATAATCGTCGATGTAGCGCTTCGCGTCGCCGACCGTCGTGTCAATGTCCTTCGCGAGCGAGAACGCCCCGATGCCGTAAACTATCCCGAAATTCACCGCCTTCGCCTTGCGGCGCAGGTCGGAATCGTCTTGCCCCGGAATTTTGCGGAAAACGCTCTCGGCGGTCTCGGCGTGAATATCGCGCCCCTCCTTGAACGTCTCGATCATCACCTTGTCCTTGGATAACGAAGCGAGAACGCGCAGCTCTATCTGGCTGTAGTCCGCGTCGCAAAGCACCTTGCCGGGCGCGGCTATCAAGAATTTGCGGAAATTTCTCCCAAGCTCCGTTCTCACGGGAATGTTCTGGATATTCGGCTCGGCGGAGCTTATGCGCCCCGTGCGCGTTTCGGTCTGCTTGAACGTCGTGTACATTCTCCCGTCCGCGGAGACCGCCGCCTGAAGCCCCTTGACGTACGTGTTGTAGAGCTTCGTCAGCTTTCGCCAGTCCAGAATAGGCTGAATGATCGGGCTTATGTTGAGCAGCGCCTCAAGTGTTTCGCTGTCGGTCGAGTAGCCCGTTTTGCGCTTTTTCCCGGCGGGCAGACCGAGCTCCTCAAACAGCACAACGGAAAGCTGCTTCGGGCTTCCGAGGTTGAATTTGTGCCCCGCTATGTCGCAGACCTTTTCCTCCAGCTCCGCTATCCGCGGGAGAATTTCCTCGCCGAATTTCGCGAGCCCGTCCGCGTCGAGCGCTATTCCCTCGTGCTCCATAGAGGCGAGCACCTCCGCGAGCGGAAGCTCTATCTCGCGCAGAACCTTCAACATTCCCTGCGAGCAGAGCTCCGCGTAAAGCGCCTTGTTAAGCTCCGCGAGTGACTTCATCGGCTCAAAGCTGTTGAACTCCACCGCGTATCTTCCGCAAAGCTTCTCAAGCTCATAGCCCGAGGCGTTCACGTCCAACAGATACGCCGCGAGCGTCATGTCAAACGTGATGTTTTTCGGCTCTATACCGAGCTTTATGCACTCGGAATACAGCGCCTTTGCGTTTTCGGAGTGCTTAGGATCATCGCTTTCGAGCAGCGCTTTTATGTCGCCGTCAAGCAGGTTTCCGTCGCGATACGCCGCAATCTCTCCGTTTATCAAAACCACGTCAAAGCCGTTGTCATAAGGCTCTGTGTCGGCGATGACGGCTTTCGAGGATTTGGGCTTTTCCGTTCTGGGAGCGGTCGCGGCGATCTCGGTTTTTGTTCCCTGAACGCCGTCCAGACCGAGCTTCTTCACCGTCCCCGCCATGCCGAGCTCGCGCAGAATTCCCACGGCGGCGGACTTGTCGCCGTCCTGAATTACATAATCGTCGAGGTTCTCCGAAACGGGCGCTTTGAGGCAGATCTCGCCGAGCGTTCTCGACAACTCCGCGCTCTCCTTGCCGTTTTCGAGCTTCGCGCGAACGCCCTTTGTCACGTCGAGCTGTGATAAATTACCGAAAATATACTCTATGTTATGATACTTCTGAATAAGCCCCAGCGCGGTTTTTTCGCCGATGCCCGCAACGCCCGGGATATTGTCCGAGCTGTCGCCCATAAGCGCCTTGACCTCTAGCATTTCCTTCGGTTCTACGCCGTAGACCTCTTTTATCTTTTCGGGAGTGTAGAACACGTCCTCCTTATTGGCAGCCAGCCGCACCGTCACCTTGTCGTTGACGAGCTGAAAGCTGTCGCGGTCGCCCGTACTGATAACGCACTCCGCGCCGTTTTCAAACGCCGCGCGGGAAAGCGTGCCGATGATGTCGTCCGCTTCGTAGCCCTCGCGCTCGATAACGGCGATCCCAAGCCCCCTTAGAATGTCCTTGATTATCGGCATCTGCGCCGCGAGCTCGTCAGGCATCGCGTGGCGCGTGCCCTTATAATCCGCGTACAGCTTATGGCGGAACGTGGGCGCTTTAAGGTCGAACGCCGCCGCGATACGATCGGGCTTTTCCTCTTTGATAAGCTTCAGATAAATATTCATAAACCCCGTAAGCGCGTTTGTCGGAACGCCTTTCGGGCTTGTCAGCATACGAATACCGTAAAACGCGCGGTTCATTATGCTGTTGCCGTCGATAAGCAGGAGCTTCATCATCTCACCTCTGTTTCGGGATTTTCGGGGATTACGGGCGCGATTTCCGTTTGCGGTTTTGGCATTGCGTCCTCCACCGTGTCGTTGTTTTTGGGAGCGCAGAGAATTTCCCTCAGCCTGTCCGCGAGTATCTGTATCTCCGTTTTGGAAGGAGCGGGCGGCGCGGTTTTTTCTTCGGGTATTTTGTAATCCTCGGGAGTATCGGAGGAGCTGTCCTCGGAAAATTCATCATAAAAAGCCTCGTCCGCTTCCTCTTCCGATTTCTCTGCTTTGACCCTTTTATTATATTCTTCGACGAGCTGCGGAAGCAGAGTGTAGTGCTCATTTTTAATTGCGAGCGGCGAGAAATTGTCGAGGAACTCCCGGCACATTGCCGCGTAATGCGCCCCGAACGCGCAGAGCGTCACGATTATCATAACCGCGCCTATTGCGAAGAACGGCGTTTTGTCGCCTTCGGAAATAAGCGCGCCCGTCACGAACATCGCCGCCGCGAACGCCGTGTCGCCGCAGCAGAGAAGCGTTTTGATTAGCGTCATATCCCCGACCGCCAGAAACGCCAGCCCCAGAAGCACGACCTCGCACAGCGACACCGCGACTATCCCCGCCGTTCCCGCCTTGAGCACGGCGGCAAGCGCAATGCAGATCACCGCCGCCGCGAGGTGCACGTAAAAGCACGCGCGGATAAGCCGCCGAAGCTTTGCGGTTTTTTTCTTCCTTTCCGCGGCAAAATCCTCGCGAATATCACCGCCCGTGAAGAAATGCAGCAGCTTTTTTTCAATACTCTTGTTCATTCTTGCTCCCCGTTAAGGTAGAATTTTTAGCTATATTTTATGTGGTATACCAAAATGTCCAATTTTCCGCAAGCTCGATATTAGAATACCTATAACTTTCGCTCATAGAACCTCTGAGACTGTCAGATATGTTTTGCTTTGGATCAGTAGAGTAGACGATCTCTTTCCAATTGTCCGAATTGTTATTGAAGCTGAATTCAATCACACAGGCATTGTTTCTTTTTCTCATAGATAGTGATCCGGCACCGCATAACCTAAATACTTTGTTTAACGCTTTTTTCTCCTCTTCTTTTGGAAAATCAGAGGTTTTCCAAAGAACTTCTTCCCATGATTCCATTCGGCGAATTACATAGTCAAATTCATAATGACCGTCATTATTAACGCGCCCAATCATGAATGTTGTATTGTCGGGGTAATTTTTTGATACCTTGACAAAATATTCCGAAACACAATTGAAAGATTTGTAGTTTTTTGCAAAGGAATCTTTTACATATGAATCGGAGTTCAAGTACATAATCCATACAAAGCTTAAAGCAGTTAACACTACGTCTAACACTGCACAAATTGAAACAGCAATTATTTTAGTGCGTTTTATATTCCTTCCCATGACCAAACCACCTTATCAGTACTTGCTTTTTATAATGCAAAATAGTTCAAATACCCTATTGTTATTCCACATTACAATCGAATCCCGTTAAGGAGGGATTTATGCGGCGCTCCGCCGTTAAAGGCCGTTCAGCTCCTCAAGCCACAGCGCCGCCTGCGCGTCGGACGGCATTCGCCAGTCTCCGCGCGGCGAAAGCGTCACCGAGCCGACCTTCACGCCGTCCGGCAGGCAGCTTCGCTTGAATTGCTGCGAGAAGAAGCGGCGATAGAACGTTTTCAGCCACTTCAAAATCGTCTCGTCGTCGAAGCTGTCCTTAAACGCGAGTTTCGCCAAGCGGAATACCTTTCTCGGCGGGAACGCCCAGCGTATGCCGTTATACAGGAAGAAATCGTGCAGCTCATAAGGACCGACAAGGTCCTCGGTGATTTGCGAGATCTCGCCGTTTTCGGGCGGGATAAGCTCCGGGGAAACGGGCGTGTTGAAGATGTCAAGAAGCACCTCGCGAAGCGCGTCGTCGCCGCACGTTTCCGCGTAGTAATAAACAATATGCCGCACCAGCGTTTTCGGGACGGAGCTGTTCACGCCGTACATACTCATATGGTCGCCGTTGTACGTAGCCCACCCGAGCGCGAGCTCCGACAGGTCTCCCGTGCCGACTACCATTCCGTTTTCCTTGTTCGCGATGTCCATAAGCACTTGCGTGCGCTCACGCGCTTGTCCGTTTTCGTAGGTCACGGAGTGGTCGCTTTCGTCTTGCCCGATGTCCTTGAAATGCTGCCGCACGCTGTCCGAAATATCTATAACGCGCAAGTCCGTGCCGAGGATATTACAAAGCTTCTCGGCGTTGGATTTGGTGCGCTTTGTCGTGCCGAAGCACGGCATCGTTATCGTGATTATATCGCTCATAGGGCGGTTGAGGAGCTTCATCGCCTCCACACAGACCAGCAGCGCCAGCGAGCTGTCCAGCCCGCCCGAAATGCCGATGACGAGCGTTTTGCAGTTCGTGTGCTCAATGCGCTTTGAAAGCCCGTGCGCCTGCATCGTCAGAATGTCGCGGCAGCGCTTCGCTTTCTCGCCCGCGACGGACGGCACGAACGGCATTGCCTCGATCCTCCGCGTGAGAGTAGTCTCGCGCGGCTTCAAGCCGAAGCCCACGTGCATAAAAATATCGCTTGTGAATTGGAAAGAATTGTTTCTTCTGCGCTCCAAAGCCAGCTTTTCTATATCGATCTCGCTTATAGTAAGCCCCGTTGTGAACAGCTCGCTCTCGCTGAGCATAGAGCCGTTTTCCGCAATCATACGATGACCGCCGAACACGAGATCCTGCGTGCTTTCGCCGTCGCCGGCGCTCGCGTAGATATATCCGCACATCAGCCTCGCCGACTGCCCTCTCACCAGATCGCGGCGGTAGTCGTCCTTGCCTATTGTCTCGTTTGACGCGGAAAGGTTCGCGATTATCGTCGCGTCCGCCTTTGTGAGCTTAATCGACGGCGGCTCGGGAGCCCACAGGTCCTCGCAGAGCTCCACGCCGAATTTCAGCTCGGGAATGCTCTCGCACTCAAAAACAATATCCCCGAACGGAACGTTCTTGCCGTCGAAAGCTATCACGCCGCACAAGCCGTCCTCCGCGGGAGTAAACTGCCGCGCCTCGTAAAACTCGTTGTAGTTCGGGAGATACTTCTTCGGAACAAAGCCCAATATCTCGCCGTTTTGGAACACCGCGGCGCAGTTGAACAGCTTTCCCTCCCAAACGAGCGGACACCCGACCGTCACAAGCATATCGGAATTTGCGGACGCGCTTACGATACGCAAAAGCGCCTCTTTCGCGCCGTCCAGCAGCATTTTCTGGTAAAACAGGTCGTGGCACGTGTAGCCCGTAACGCAAAGCTCCGGGAACACAAGGATATTTACGCCCTTTTCGCGCGCCTCGCTCATCAGCACGATGATCGCGCCGGCGTTGTATTCGCAGTCCGCGACGCGTATTTTCGGCGTTGCTGCCGCGACTTTGATAAATCCGTCTTGCATTGTGATTTCCCCCAAACCGAACATAAGACTCCATTTTTATTATACTACAAAACCGTTTCAATATCAAGAGGAAAATCAAAAAGCCTTGCTTAATGCAAGGCTTTTTGTGCAAAATCACTAAACAAATTACTCTTCCGTTTGTTCCCCGGGATTTTCGACCTCGTTTGCGGCGTAAGAAAGCTCGTTCATCGAGTCGGCTATGTTTTCAACGTCGCCTATCAGCGTGCGGATCTGGTTGTTGATGTCGCCCATATCCTTCTTGATGCCGTTGAGCGTTTCTTCGATTGCACCGACGTTTTTCGTATTGCGGTCCGACAGGGTGCGCACCTCCTGCGCGATTACGTTAAAGCCTGCGCCCGCTGCGCCTGCTCTCTTCGCTTCGATAGACGCGTTGAAGCCGATAAGCGTCAGCTGCGTCGAAGCGTTCTCTATCGACTTTACGATAGCGTCCGTTTTGTCGACGTGCTTTGTGGATGTAACGACGGCGTTCTTTATGCGCTCGCAGCCGTGCTTCGCCTCGTCAATAAGGCTGACGGTGGTGTTGATCTTCTTCCGGAGCTCCGTCTCGGGAATTCCATCGCCGTCCTCGCCGCCCTCGCGGGCGAGCTCGCCGCGCCTTGCGGAAGCCACGCGCATATATCCCCACTCGCCGAGATCCGTAACCATTTTCATTACAAGATTAGCCGCCGCCTCAACGCGCTGGTCGGGCATTGTTTCAATCGCCTCCGCGAGCTCTATGTACTTGTTCGCGTCGATATTCAGCGAGTGAGCCGTTGAAGTCATTTTGCGGCTGTCGGGCTTGCCGGAGGCAAACACCTGCCCGCCGATAAGCGCCCCGACATACTCGCCGCGGACAATAACGGGCGCGGCGAACTCGGTAACGCCCACATAGCACGTATCAACATGCGGCAGCGCGGTGCGCTTCGCTTCCTCAACGCACTTTTCCATAAATTTCCTGCAGCGGCTTGCCCCTTCGGACGAGTGCTTCAGGCAGTTCTCGCAAAGCCCCTGCCGCTTGCACCATTTCGCGTCGGTGGGGTAGCTTTCCGTCTTGTCGACGTAGCCTATTGCCATTCCCGTAGCGGCGGCAAACGATTCCAGCACCCCGCGGAGCTCCGATGTTCCGATAAGGTCGTTCAGCGTAAGATTATCCATTTCCATAATATTCGCTCTCCAAATCCTGATTATTGAGAAAATGCCGTGTTTTGCTTCTTTCCCCGCCGCTGGCAGGGAAAGAAGCAAAAGGCTACAATTTTATTATACAACTTATTGCAAAATAAATCAAGGGGTTTTGCGAATTTTAGACAATTTTAACAATTAAAAGTCGGAATTTTAGAGGTAAGAGGTAAGAATGTCGGGGAGGGAGGCTATATTCGCCGTTCTCAATTAAATTTTCCTTTTCCTCTTGAAAAATCCTTCAGAAAAGAGTATAATGTAATTAAGATACTGATTTGAAAGCGGGTGAAGCCCGCATAAAACCGTAACAACTAACTACTGACCACTATCAAACTAACAACTGGGAGGGTAAATTATGGAATTTATCAGCGAGCGCACCGCCTATACTATGATCTCGGATACTATCGTCAAGGCGGGCGTTTCTTTGTTTAACGCGGTGAAATATATCTATATGATCGGCGACAAGGATTTTTACAACATCAACGTCAAGGATATTTTCAAAATCACGCTGAAAAACATCACCGATACCACCTGCCTTTACAACACGGGCATCAAGCTCGATAAGGAGCGGTGCAGGGAGATGAGCTCGCCGGAGTACGAGCGCGTGCTGTCGCTTATGGTTTATTCCTTCGCGGTGCGGCTGCCGGAACTGAAGAATGTCAAAACGCCGTCCGGCTCGCTCAACGACAAGCAGATAAAGACGGTTTACGATATGGTGTTGTCAAAGGGCGCGGGCAATTTCGAGAACATCATCGCCGACGATTTTGAGGAGGTCCGCCGCCTTGTGAAGCTCGGCAAGCCCGTCCCCGCTTACGACGCGGAGTGGTACAAAAGCTACATCTACGGCTATGTGCCCGCGCTTGCGGCGGTCGGCAACAGGAATATGTTCCTGCTCGGCAGCTGCGACATTCTGTTCACGTTGTTCTACGGAGCGCTTGAAGAAGAGCTTGAGCGGCTCTTAAATAAACTTTCGGCGCAGGGTTAAACGCTGTTTTCACTCGTTTTTCCTTGCCGAAGGCTGGGAAAAACGCCGTCAAATCAGGCTTTTCCGGGAAAAAGGACAAGCCCGCTTGCATATAATTTCACGAGGTGATTTTTTATGCAGGATCTGAAAAACGTTACAAAATATTCGTTTGTGGAGCAGGATCGCCCGGTTTTGCAGGCGGAGCTTAAGGGCAACGCCGATTACCCGGATGTCAAAGGGCTTATCCACGTGTATTTTCTCCCCAACGGGATCTATTTGCAGGGGGATATCGAGGGGCTGCCAAAGACGAGCGAGTTCGCGTTTCACGTACACGAGGGCGAGGAGTGCGCGGGGCACGGCGAGAAGATACTGATACTCCCCGACGCGATGTCCGACGCGGACGGCAAGGCTTCAATGCAGGTGTATCTCGACAGGGTAAACTCCACGCAGATCGCGGGCAGACCGCTTGTGCTGCACTTGCGTGTGGGAAGTGAAACGCCCGAGGTCGCGTGCGCATTGCTCAACAGAATTCTTTGAGTGCAGCTGCGCTGCAAGACCGCATAAATTTCAAT
>JAIDPG010000184.1 GCA_029062865.1 Oscillospiraceae bacterium | reverse complement strand
CCTTTGTGTAAATCGAGTAATCAGTGTCGTCAACGCTTTCCTTGCGGTTTTTGGTGATTATCCTGCCGGGCGTGACATTCGGCGGCTCGGGAGGCTCGGAGATCTCGGAGACCGGCGAGCTTTCGGAGGAATTACTCGACGTTTCGCTTTCCGACAAATTTCCCGCGCTCGTTTCCGTTGAGCTTGTCCCGTTGGAATCAGAATTCGTCCGCTTGTCGGGCTTGCTTTCCGCGCGGTCTTCTCCGCCGAAAACTCCCGCGGAAAACAACTCCGCGCCGCGAATAAAGCCGCCCGCCGTCGTGCTTGTCCCTGAAAGAATCGCGCAGCAAATCGCCGCCGCGCTGATGAATAACGCTTTAAACTTTCCCATTTTTCTCACTCCTTTACAGAATATATATTCAACGGGAGTGTGAAAAATTACAAATCACAAAAAAGATGCCGCGCTTTGGGGCGCGGTTTTTTCACTAATTTCTCCCCCGCAGAGGGAGAAATCGGTCAATATATAAACCCGTGTTTTCCCTCGCCGCAGGCGGAGAAAACGTAAATAACAACGCGGTCTTAATCTGTTTTTCTTAATTCGACATTCGCTATCTGCTCGGCAAAACGCCATTGCCGCGACATATAGGTTATAAGCGGCTCCAGCGCAGCTTTATAAGTCTCCGCGGCGGCGTTCGGGTCGTCGAGGAGCAGGGCGTTCGCGGCGTGGAAGCCGCTTTCAAGCGCCGCGGAAATTCCCTCGCCCATGGGGTTCAAAAAGCCCGCGATCTCCCCCGCGAAGAAAACTCTCCCCTGCGACAGCTCAACTATGGGCTCCTTACGGATCTGCGGCATAAGCCACTTTTCGTGCCGAAGCTCGCGTATTATCGAGAGCCCGTGGCGTGTTGTCATGTAGTCGAGGAATTTCGCGTAATAATGCGAAATTTTGCGCCGATCTCTCACCGAAACGCCCAGCACGATCTTGTCGTCCTTGACGTTGAACCACGCGTCATACTCCGAAAGCTCGGGCTGAAGATACGCGTAGAAGTAGTGTGTGTCGAGGTTGATTTCGCCGTCGTTGAAGGTCTGGAACGTCGTGATGTACTTCCCCGCCGCACCCGTGATCTTCCGCTTGAACGCGCCGACAACGCCTTCACAATCGAGTACGAATCCGGCTTTTTCGGTATAAGAAGAACTCCCGCGAAGCGTTACCTCAACGTGGTCGAGATACTCTGCGCAGTCCAGCGCCGCCGTTTTATCGCGCAGCTCCGCGCCCGCCTCGGCGGCTTTTTCGGCGAGGAAGCTGTCGTATTCGCTCCGCCAGACGTTAAGCCCCGGCTGCTCGAAGCGGTATTCCCTGCCGCTGTCGCTTGTGAAGATCATTCCCCTGTTCTCGGTGGGAGAACACGTCGGAAGCTTCGCGACGGGCTCGCCGAAGTATCGTTCCGTGAGCTCCATTGCCTTTGAGATAAGCACGCCCGAGCAGGATTTATACCGAGGCAGCGAAAACCGCTCGACAAGCAGAACGCGCTTTCCGTTTTTGGCGAGCGTCCTCGCGGCGCAGCAGCCCGCGGGCCCCGCGCCGATAACTATTACATCATACATTTTTATCCCTTTTCCGCGTGAGTATTTTAATGAAAACAACTCGGTCAAACAACGCTCGGCGAAGTCAGCCGCAATACAGCCGCCGAGAAATCCGCTTGCGGTTTTCCAATAATTTTATTATACCGCAAATTACAGCCACGAAGCGGCTTAAAAACCGCGAATGCGGTTTTCGCCTTTTTTATTATAGCATATTTTCAAGCCAATCGTATGCAGACTTGAGCTTTGGTGCATATCCTGTTAAAGATTTTACGTTGTCTTTATTATACCACAATGTTGGTAAAATGTCAACAAGCTGCTGGGTAACAGCCTTCGCGTAACGACCGTCACTCAAGCATATGCAAGGTCTGTGGATAATATAAATAATTATACATACTTGACAAATCCTCCAATATATAGTATAATAGAGTTGTCGGATAACGACAGGTATTAAAAATGGAGGAAATGTTATGCAGAAAATCAATAAGTTTATTGCGGACAACGCGCTTTGGATCTTCCTTGGCGCGGCAGTGTACAAGCTTACGTTTTACATCATCAGCCTGGTGAGCGCGTTTACACCCGTAGGCTACGGTCTTGACGCTAAAGTGAACGTGGGCTACGGAATGAGGACAATGTTTTCGGGGCTTCTCGGCGCGATTTGGGATTTGATTATACTTGCGGTACTTCTTGAGGTTTCCAAGAAGATCGCTTCGGGCTATCCCGTTGCTCCCCAGGCTCCTCGGCAAGCTCCCGCGGCACCCTACACCGCCCCGATGCCCGCTCAGCAGCCTGTTCAGCAAGCGGCAGCTCAACCCGCTCAGCCGGCGCAGCCCGCTCAGCCGGTTCAGCCCGTGCAGCCCACTGCGGCAATCTGGACATGCCCGAACTGCGGCTCTCAGAACAACGAGGGTATGGCGTTCTGCGCAAAGTGCGGAACTAAGAGATAATCGGTTGTTAAGTTTAACGCGGTTTCCCCCGCCTTCGGCGGGGGAAACCTTTTGTATAAGTAAAAAAATCCCCGCTACTTAGCGGGGATAAATATTGTCTTACCAAGGCATAAGAGCGTTGGACTGAACGGCGTTTCCTCTCGCGAAAACATAATCGGGTCTGTCGCCGTCGTCGTAACCGATCGCGTCAAACAGGTAAACCTTTTTGCCGTCGGGCGAGAACGCCACTATAAACGTTTCGTTCTCGATGCTCCCGTTGTCCATATATGTAATCCTCATACGGTCGCCCTTGGCTTTCCAATCTGTGATTTTATAGGTCTGGTTGCCGACTGTCCAGCTCTTCTTTTTGAGGTTCAGGACGTTCACCGTGCGCGTGCTGTCAACGCGCGTCCAGCTGTAACGAAGCTTGCCTTTAAGCCCGGAGTGCGGAATGATCGCCGCGAAAAGCACGATCAAAAACGCCACGAGAATCGCTCCGAAAAAGACTCCGATAGTAAGCAGCTTCTTCTGCTTTGCGTCAAGCGGCTTGCGCGGGGGCTTTGGGGGCTTCGGAACAGGAGCCGCGGGCTGCGCGTAAGCGGGCTGCTGATACTGCGGCATCTGCTGCGGCGCGGGCTGAACCTGCTGGGGAGCGGG
>JAIDPG010000183.1 GCA_029062865.1 Oscillospiraceae bacterium | reverse complement strand
GCTCGCGAGGGATCGGCGCGGTTTCTTCCGCTTTCGGCGGCTCCTGCTCCGTGCGCTTCTCAAAGGATTTTTTCGTTAAGTACGAAAACCCCGGAAGCTCCTCAAGCGGCGTTTCTTTTTTTTCGTTAGCCGTCGGCGCTGTTTCGGAAATTATCGCCTCGAACCCCGGCAAAACGGACTGCTCGGTTGGCTTCTCCTCAGTTTCGAGCGCGGAGAATTGAAACGGCACGGAGACGCGCGTAAAGCTCTCCGCGCTTGTTTGATCTGGCTTCGGCTCTTGCTTCGCGACGACCTCCGCTCCCGTCGGAATGGGAACCGTGGAGACTTTCGGGGACTCCTGCGGCTGTTCGTTATTCCGCGGTTCTGATTTTTCGGCGCTCGGCAAAATTATCTCGCGGCTTTCGTCATAGCCTAAGAGGCTGTTTTTCACCGCGTAATAAACCGCGTCGAAAACCGCCTTGTCGTTCGAGAACCTCACCTCGGTTTTCGCGGGGGAGATATTCGCGTCGAGCGTCGATGGGTCTAGGTTGACGTTCAGAACGCACGCGGGGAATTTCCCCGTCATAATGCTGTTTCGGAACGCCTCCTCAAGCGCCGCGCAGCAGATCGCGTTTTTGACGCTTCTGCCGTTCACAAAAAAGCTCTGCATTGTGCGGTTGGAGCGCGTGAACAGCGGCGAGCTTACAAAGCCGGTCACACCGATGTCGCGGTAAACGTTCTCCACGGGGATCATTCCCGCGGCGAACTGCTTGCCGAAAACCGCGCGGACGGCGTTGAAATAATCCGCGTCGCCGGGCGTGAACAGCGTCTGCTTGCCGTCGCGGATAAAGCGAAACGAAATGTCCGGGTGCGACAGCGCGAGCTTTTCAATTACGTTTGCGCAATAATTTCCCTCGGTCACGTCCTTTTTGAGGAATTTCAGACGCGCCGGGGTGTTGTAGAACAGATCGCGGATTATTATCGTCGTGCCGTCCGAGCAACCCGCGCGGTCATATTCAAGCGGCGCGGTGCCCTCGATCTTATAGCTTGTCCCGAGCTCGTCCTCGGCGCGCTTTGTTACAGCCTCGATACGCGAGACCGCCGCGACGGACGCGAGAGCCTCTCCGCGGAAGCCGAGCGTGTTGATGTTCTCGAGGTCAAGAGCGGAGCGCACCTTGCTTGTCGCGTGGCGCATAAAAGCGAGCGGCACGTCCTCGTGCGCGATGCCGCAGCCGTTGTCGGTTATCCGCATATAGATTATTCCGCCGCGCTTTATTTCCACGGTAATAATATGCGCACCCGCGTCTATGGCGTTCTCGGCGAGCTCTTTAATGACCGACGACGGGCGCTCTATAACCTCGCCCGCCGCAATAAGCTCGTATACGCTTTTGTCTAATTGATTTATTTTCGGCATAATTTCACCTTTTACCGTGCTGCTCCCCCCTCCGGCGGGGAGCGGCGCGAGTTTATGTTTTGTTTTCTCCCCCTGCGGATTGAGAAACGTGTATTTTATTTTGCTTTCTTTCTATTGACCAAGTCGCAGATCATCAGCGTTATCGCTCCCGCCGCGAGTATTATTACCAGATCCACGGGCGCGAGGACTATCGCTCCGAGCCCCTCAAAGAAGAAGCCGTTTCCGAAGCGGTAGAGATTGCCGTTAAGCAAGATCATTTCACCGATGTACATCGCGAGCGTTGCCAAAATTGAAACGACACTTGGCACCGCCATTGAAAGCGCGCGATTTCTCCCGAGCGTCAGCGAGCCGACGAAAACGCCGACGCACACTCCGAACAGCGCGAAGAACGCCGCCATAAGCGCCGCGGAGATCGGAGAGACCGTGAGCTCGCCGGTGCGGTAAAACGACGTAAAGCAAGCCCAGATACACATTCCGAGAAACGCGAGACTTGTGACGCTTTGGATGATCAGCGCGGTTTTCCGCGAGTAATTATCGTTGCGTATCATTTTCGCGAAGCCGTAAAAGCAGTTGAGCAGCGACAAGATGATTACCGCCGAGATCAAGTAAAAATGCAGCTTGAACGCGGGGCTGTATCCGCCGAGGAGAATGTCCACCGCCTCCCAAACTCTGGTTTGGTACGCTTCGGGAGGAACATAGCAAAGCGCCATTTGCCAACCCTCAAGCGGAACGAGTTCCGTAGTTTGAACGAGAACCTTTGTCTCCATAAGCCTCTCGGCAACGAAAAATACCGCGAGCGAAAAAAACGCGCCGAAAAGGAGATCGAGCTTTTTCGTCATTTTCTGAAATAAGGGTATCAACGCAACGCCCAAAATAACCGCAATCGCAATAGGCGTGTAGGGAATAACGTATTTCGGGTAGTTTTCCAGCGGAACAGCGCCGTTTTTCAGCGTTTCGGAAATTACCCTAACGCCCATTAAGATCGGATAAAACGACGCGGCAACAACTCCCAGAAGCGAGAGAAAATAAAACACGCGGTACTTCTTTGCATTCATTACACTGCCTCCCTATAATCCTAAACTTTCTCTTATGGTTTTTCTTTTTATGCTTTCCCCGCCTCCGGCGGGGAAAGCATAAATCAAGGGTTGGCTAGCCGTCAAGACTCTCTTTGAGCTCCTTTATAAGCATCAGCGCGTCCAGCGGGCTTATCGTGTTGATGTCGAGCGAGCGCAGCCTTGCGAGCGCGTTCTGCTCATTTACGGCGGCGAAGTTGAACTGGTCGCTGCGGTTGTTCTCTATCGCCTCCGAAAGTCGCATTTTGCCGCTTATCTCCAGCTCCTTCAGCTCCTCTTTGGCGCGTTTTATTACAGCCTGAGGAAGCCCCGCGAGTTTCGCTACTTCAATGCCGTAGCTGTCGTCCGTGCCGCCCTTGATAATCCTGTGCAGGAATTTAATATCGTCGCCGCGGCGTGACACCGCGACGCTGAAATTCCGAACGCCGTCCATTTCGCTTTCCATCGTAATAAGCTCATGATAATGCGTAGCGAAAAGCGTTTTGCAGCCGATTTTCTTTACGATGTGCTCCGCCACGGAGCGGGCGATCGAGATTCCGTCGAACGTCGACGTGCCGCGCCCGATCTCGTCTAAGATAACAAGGCTGTTTTTCGTCGCGTTTCTGAGTATCTCGGCGACCTCGTTCATCTCCACCATAAACGTCGACTGCCCCGCGGTGAGGTCGTCCGACGCGCCTACTCTTGTGAAGATCTTATCCACAACGCCTATCTTCGCGTATTTCGCGGGAACAAAGCAGCCTATCTGCGCCATAAGCACGATAAGCGCTGTCTGGCGCATAAACGTCGATTTTCCCGACATATTGGGGCCCGTTATTATAAGCAGCCTGTTGTCGTAATTATCAAGCAGCACGTCGTTGGGTGTAAACGAATGATCCTGCATCATTTTCTCGATCACGGGGTGCCTGCCGTCGCGAATGTCGATTACGGGATCGAGCGTTATCTCGGGCTTTACGTAGCCGTACTCCAGCGACACCTGCGCGAAGGAGCAGAGCGCGTCGAGCCTTGCTGCCGCACCCGCGGTCTCCTGAACCTCGGTGAGCTTTGTCGCGATATAATCGCGTATCTCGTTGAACACCGCCTGCTCCAGTCCGAGAATTCTGTCGTTCGCGCCGAGGATTTCCCCCTCGACCTTTTTGAGCTCCTCCGTTATGTAGCGCTCACCGTTCGTGAGCGTTTGCTTTCTGATATAATGCGCGGGTACCTGGTCGATAAAGCTTTTTGATACCTCGATATAATAACCGAAAACGCGGTTGTAGCCGACCTTTAACGTCCGGATATTCGTAGCCTCGCGCTCGCGCTGCTCGATCTGCTTCAGAATGTCCCTGCCGCCGCCCGTTATCTCGCGAAGGCGGTCAATTTCCTCATTGAAGCCGGGCTTTATAACGCCGCCGTCCTTCAGCGTCTGCGGCGGCTCGTCGACGATCGCGTTGCCGATAAGCTGCGAGACCTCCGTAAGCTCGGAAAGCTGTGAATTCAGCTCCACAAGCTGCTTTGATTTCAAATCCGAAAGCGTTGCTTTCAGCGCGGGGATTTTCGAGAACGTCTGACCGAACGCGTATATATCCCTTGGCGTCGCGGAGCGATAGATTATGCGCGACATCAGGCGCTCGAGATCGTAAACGCCCTTAAGCTCGTCGCGAATGTCCGACAAAAGCGAGGGATTTCTCACAAGCTCGTCCACCGCGTCAAGACGCGAGAGAATTTGCGTGTGGGAAGTCAGCGGGCGCTCTATCCACGCGCGGAGCACTCTGCGCCCCATAGCCGTGCCGGTTTTGTCGATCACCCAAAGCAGCGAGCCGCGCTTTTCCTTCGAGCGGAGCGTTTCGCAAAGCTCGAGGTTTCGCCGCGCAGTGAGCGAGAGCTCCATATACTCTGCGCCCGCGTGGACGGAAAGCGTCACAAAGCGCTTTACCGTTACTCTTTGCGCCGTGCAGATATATCGGAACAGCGCCGAAAGCGACATCTGCGCCAAGGTGAGCGATGCGATGCCGAGGCTTTCAAGCGTAGCGCTTGAATCTGAAGAATCGTCGAATTGAGATGTGATAACCGTCGGGTCGGAGATGTCAAAGCAGTCGTCGTCGGACATTTCCACGGCGCAGCCCGAAAGGCGGGTTTTTACAAACTCGTGGACCTCTTTTAAGTCAAGAAAGCCGTTGTTTATCAAAATCTCGACCGGAGCGAAGCGCGAGAGCTCGGAGATAGTCTCCTGCTCGCGGTTTTTACCCTTTTTCTCGAAAACGTGCGCCTCGCCCGTTGAAATATCCGCGAGTGCTATTCCGATGCCGTCCTTTGCGGCGCAGACGCAGGCGATGTAGTTGTTGCTGTCCTCGGAGAGCATCGCGGATTCCGTAACGGTGCCCGCCGTTACAAGTCGGATCACGCCGCGCTCCACAAGCCCTTTCGTGAGCTTGGGATCTTGCAGCTGCTCGCAGATAGCTACCTTAAAGCCCCTGTCGATGAGCTTCTTGATATACAGCTCGGCGCTGTGGAACGGCACTCCGCACATCGGAGAGCCCGCGCGTGACGTGAGAGCGAGCTCCAGCTCCCGCGAGACCGTCACCGCGTCCTCAAAAAACATTTCATAAAAATCGCCCAAACGGAAGAACAAAACATACCCGCCGTACTGCTCTTTTATGTCGAGATACTGCTGCATCATCGGGGAGATTTTCTTCTCGTTTTCGTCCGCCATTCCACTCACCTAGCCTTCAAAAAACTGTCAACTATCAACTGTACACTGTCAACCGACATCAGCCGCAGCCGCCGCACGTGCTGCAGCTTCCGCTGCAATCCGCCGCGGGGGGCTCGGTCGGGCAGGTTCTGGGGTCCTCGCCCTCAACGGAATAGGTGAGAATCGTGTTTATCTCGCTCATCAGCTTATCCATTCCCTGCTTCGCCATTGTAAACGCCGCCATATTCTCGTTGGTCATAACAGCTTCATACGCCTTGTGCATTTTTTCGGTGAGTTCGCGAACCTTTTCGTCGTCGCGCTCGCCCGCGGGCTTGTCGCTTTCCATTGCAAGGTTCTGGCGAACGAGATTGAACTCGCCGATCAGATCCTGCAGGACCTTGTCCTCATCGTTGATGTCTCTGCAGCGGACGTACTCCTTATAGCGCTCGTCCGCCTGAACTACCTCTCCAAGTGCTCTTGACGCTTCAATAACAGTCATAATAATTTCTCCTTTTTCGTGTTATATTTTTCTCTCCTCCGAGGAGGATTTTTAATTGACAATGCTTCCGATAAGCGCCCAGTTGAGCGCTTTTTCAATTTTTACGTTTACGAATTTCCCGATAAGTGATTTATCGCCCGCGAAGTCGACTATCGCGTCCTGCGGGGTTTTGCCGGTGAGGAACGCGGGGTCGGTTCTGCCGCCGCCCTCGCAGAGAACTCTGAGCGTCTGCCCGACATAACGGTTGTACGCGTTCTCGCCGAGCCGTCCTTGGACTTCGAGCAATTCCGCGAACCACTTTCCCTTTTCCTCCGCGGAAATCGGGTCGGGCATTTCCGCCGCCTTTGTGCCCTTGCGCGGGCTGTAGATAAACGTGTACAGCGAGTCGAACTTCACGCGCTCGATAAGCGAGAGCGTGTCCTTGAAGTCGTCGTAAGTCTCCCCCGGGAAGCCGACAATAATGTCCGACGTAAGCGCCGCGTCGGGTACTCTCTCGCGGATATAGTCGACTATCGCGAAATAATCCTCGCGGGTGTAGTGACGGTTCATCAGCTCCAGAATTCTGTCACTGCCGCTTTGCACGGGGAGGTGGAAATGCCGCGTGACTTTTTCGCAGCTCGCAATCGTGTCGATAAGCTCCCGCGAAAAATCCTTCGGGTGGCTTGACATATAGCAAATTCTGAACTCTCCGTCAAGCGCGTTTATCTCGCGCAGAAGCTCGGAAAACGACGTACCCGGCTCTTTGCCGTAGCTGTTGACGTTCTGCCCGAGCAGCAGCAGCTCGCGAGCGCCGCCGTCTATAGCCGATCTCGCCTCTGCGAGAATGTCCGGCACCTCGCGGGATCGCTCTCTGCCCCGCACAAACGGCACGATGCAATAGCTGCAAAAGTTGTTGCAGCCGTACATTATCGGAATGCTTGCCTTAAACGGGTTTTCGCGCCGAAGCGGAACGCCCTCCGCGATAACTCCGTCGCCCTCCGGGATAAAGAACGTGCGGCGGCGCTTTTCGCGGTTTTCGATATTCAATTGCTCGTAAATCAGCTTCGGGAGCGTGTGGAGCGCGTTTGTTCCGAACACAAGATCAACGTGCGGAAAGCTCTGCTTGAGTTTTTTCGTGATGTGCTGCTGCTCCACCATACAGCCGCAAACGCCGATGAGCATTTCGGGATTTTTAGCCTTTTCGTGCTTCAGCGCGCCGAGGTTTCCGAAAACTCTGTCCTCGGCGTTCTCGCGGACGGCGCACGTGTTGAAGATGACGAGATCCGCACCGTCGGGCGTGTCCGAAAAGCCGTAGCCCATAAGCGCCAGCATACCCTTGATCTTCTCGCCGTCCGAAACGTTCTGCTGACAGCCGAACGTGTGGACGTGAGCCACGGGCGGCGCGTTTTGGGCATTTATCTCCGCGACTTTTTTGATAAAATCGCGCTGCAATGCCATTTCCTCTTGGGAAATCCTAGTAGTCATAATGTTTCCTCTTTTGCTGCGGGTATTATTTTATTATAGCATATTTTCCCCGAAAAAACAAGTTATTTTTTGGTGAGTTTTTTGAAGCGCTTCGGCTCGTCAAGCTTTTTGAACTCGCCCGGGACTTTCGCGAAAACCGCCGCGGAAACGTCCGCCGCTCCCGCTTTTAACAGCAGTTCCGCAAGGACGGAAAGCGTGCTGCCCGTTGTCGTCACATCGTCGACGAGAAGCAGGCGTTTTCCCGCGATCTCGGCGTTGTTTTTCACAAAAAAGCTCTCGCGGGCGTTTTGCAGACGCTTTTTCCTTGAGAGCGTTTTCTGCTCGATTTTGTCCGCGCCGGCTTTAAGGGCGCGTTCTATCGGAAGCTCCAGCCGCATTGAAATACGCCTCGCGATGACCTTCGCCGGGGAAAACCCGCGCTTTTCAATGCTTTTGATCCCGCTCGGCACGGGAACTATTGCGTCGAAGTCCTTGGCGTGATCCGCAAGCGTCTCGCTCATCATCAGCGAGAACGCGTCGGCAGGGTCGATAATGCAGCCGAATTTCAGCCTGTGAACCGCCTCCCGCGCTATGCCGCTGTACCAACAGCACGCAAAAAGCCGCGAAACGTTTTCGGGCGGAGAAAGCTCGCGGCATATCTTCGGGAGCATTTCCACGCACGACGGGCAGTAATATTCCCGCGCGTTTACAACTCGTCCGCAAAACGGGCAGACGTTCGGGAAGATGATCGAAACCGCGCGCCGCTTCATCTCGTGAATTTTAAGCTCGTTTATCATATAATTCTATTCAACAAACATATCCTCCAGCATCGGCGCGAGGTTTGAAAATCGCTCGTCGCGGCGGTCGCTGCGCACCATTTGCTCGATCTTGGTTTCCGTGCCGATGACTATCAGTGTTTTCTTCGCTCTTGTTATCGCGGTGTACAACAGATTGCGGTAGGACAGCTTATTGAACTGATTCGGCAATAACAGTATAACCGCGGGATATTCGCTGCCCTGGCTTTTGTGAACCGTCACCGCGTAGGCGAGCTCGATCTTCTTGAGCATATCCGCCTCGTATCTTGCGTTTCGTCCCTCGAAATCTATCTCGCAGCGGTGGTTTACGCGGTCGGTGGTCAAGATCCTGCCGATGTCGCCGTTGTAGATGCCGTGCGATTTTTCCGCGCCGCGCGTCCACTCAACGTCGTAGTCGTTTTTCGTTTGCATTATCTTGTCGCCGTCGCGGAAAACCACCCTGTCGAACATCTGCATTTCGCACTTTTTTCCGGACGGCGGATTAAGCGCCGCCTGGAGCGCGCGGTTTACGTTCTCCGTTCCCACCGCGCCTATTCGCGACAGGCAAAGCACCTGAATGTCGTCAAACGGATCGTAGCCGTAGGCTTTCGGGAGGCGCGTTTTGCAAAGCTCTATCGCGGTTTTCAGGCTTTCAAACTCGTCCTCTCTGCGCATAAAAAAGAAATAGCTTTTCCGGTCGTTAAGCTCTGGAATTTCGCCGGGGATTATGCTGTGGGCGTA
>JAIDPG010000182.1 GCA_029062865.1 Oscillospiraceae bacterium | reverse complement strand
CCCGTAGGGAGGCGGGGGGAAATGCCCGCTTTTTGTCGGATTTTTGTCGTTCCCCCCGCATCCCGAAGGATTGTCCCCTCGCTCCCCCGACGCCGCATAACAACCCCAAAATACGGAAGCCGCCTTGATATAACATCGCGAATCGATTACCAAGCTCCGCCATATCCCCCCACTTCCGACAGAGCTCTATTTACCGCCTAATTCATAGGCTCTGGCAGTGCATGCCTCGCACGCCTTGATAACAACCTCCGTGAGCCGCCCGTTGTACAGCTCCTGAAGCCCCGCGAGGGTCGTGCCGCCGGGGGAGCTCACCTGCTTTATCAGCTCGTCCACCGACATTCCGCTTTCCGTCATCATTCTCGCCGAGCCGATAAGCGACTGCGAGAACAGCCGCAGCGCCGCCTCCTCATCAATCCCCGCCTTCGCGGCGTACTGCGTAAAGCCCTTCGCGTACAGATAAATAAACGCGGGCGAACTGCCGTTTATCGCGATAATCTCCTTCATCTTCTCCATGGGAATTACTTCCGCCGTGCCGCACGAGCAGATGATCTTCTTCGCGAACTCAAACTCCGCGTCCGAAACCTTATCATCGCGGCTCATCGCCGACGCGCCGCTGCCGAGCATCATCGGCGTGTTCGGCATTACGAGCACCACCTTCGCCTCCGCGAACGTCCGCTCTCTTATATACTCCGCGGAGATCCCCGCGCAGATCGAGATTATCACAAGCTCGCGCTTATCCGCTTCCTTAAGCTCCTTCAGCACCTCGTCAAGCGTCTGCGGCTTAACCGCGAGCAGCACGTAATCGCACTTCCTTACAAGCTCCGCGATGCTTTCCGCCGCGGTCGCCCCGAACGTTTTCAGCCCTTTCAGCTTCTCGGGGCTGCTGTCATACGCGAACACCGCCGTGTTCCCGAGCTTGCCGTTCACGCCCTTGATAATAGCGCTGCCCATATTGCCGACTCCTATAAAACCCAATTTATTCATGATAAAATGCCTTTCTGTTATTGTTATGTTGCCGAAACTCGTGGCTTAAACACCCTATTATACGCCATTTTGATAGGAAACAGCGCGAACATCAATATTGCAATATGCACGGGCACTTCGATCGCGTTTTTGATAAGCCGCGTGTTTATCCTTGTCAACAAGCCGACCCAGAATACGTCCGCGTTGTATGTGCCCGCCTCAAACACCTTTTGTATCGTTATCGCAAACGGCGTCATTATCAGATTGCACACCACCGCCACCGCGACCTTCGCGAGCACTATCCTCAAAATCGGCTGCCAATTGTCCGCCAGCGACTTTCCGAACTCCTTGCCGCTGCCGAATTCCAACCTCACGGGGCTGAACCTGTACAAAATGCACCCGTAAATTACTCCGCCCGTCATTTCGATGATCGTAAAAAGCGGTGAAAACGAGCCTGTGGGCTTTAAGAGATACCCCAAAATATCCGTTATCAGGCACGCCAGTCCCGCAACTGTCGGACCGTACAGCATACCTATCGCAGCCACCGCCACAAACGCGAAGTTCAGCTTGAGCTCCTCAGTTATCTGCACGTTCACAAACGTTTTCAGCACCAGATCCAGCGCGATAAGTATCGCCGTTACGCAAAGGCAGCGCAGATTTTTCAGCTCCAATGCCGATTTCTTAAAGTTAGCAAAAAAAGTCATAGTTAATCCTCCCTTGACTTTTTCGCCATACAATATAGGAATAAAGAGGAATAAATATGACTTTATTCTGTTTATGTACAGCGAGATGCGAAAACCGCACCGCAAGCCGATCTGTGAAAAACGGCTTTTCGTCCGCCCGACAACTCTCCGTTCGAGCGGCACTTAACGCGCGGTCATCTACTCTGTGTGCTAGAGGCAAGAGGTTTTAGAAGCAAGAACTCCCGAACCGCCTGCCGATGTTCTCCTCAAATTTCCCCGCCAAAGGCGGGGAAATTTTGTTGGTTTGTTATCCGCCTCGGCGGGAAGTCGCTCTTGGTTTTCCCCGCCGGAGGCGAGGAAAACCAATGAAAAATCAGAAGTTAATTTCGTTGCAAATGTCGTAAAGGCGCTGGTTGAAGGGCTTCTTCATCGAAAGCGCTTCTTGAATGTCAACGTCGTAAACCTTGCCGTCCTTGGTGCCTACAACGCGGTTGCCTATGCCCTTTTCGAGGAGCTCAACGGCGTAATAGCCCATTTCGGACGCGGTAACTCTGTCGCGGACAGTCGGTGCGCCGCCTCTTTGAACGTGCCCGAGGATAGTCGCGCGGCTTTCAACTCCCGTAGCTTCCTCAATGCGCTTCGCGATTTCCTCCGTGTGTCCTACGCCCTCGGCAACGACGATGATGAACTGGTGCTTGCCCATTGCGCGAACCTCTTTAATGCGCTTGATGACAGCCTCTATATCATATTTGATTTCGGGAACGAGAACAGCCGTCGCGCCGCACGCGAGCCCCGCGTTAAGCGCGATGTGCCCCGCGTGTCTGCCCATAACCTCAACGACAGCGCAGCGGTCATGAGACTGCGACGTGTCGCGCAGCTTGTCGATCATCTCCATAACGGTGTTCATCGCGGTGTCGTAACCTATCGTGTATTCGGAGCACTGAATGTCGTTGTCGATAGTTCCGGGAAGCCCGACGCACGGAACGCCGGCTCTGGAAAGATCCGCCGCGCCTCTGAACGAGCCATCGCCGCCGATAACTACGATGCCGCACATATTGTTCGCCTTGCAGATTTCGGCAGCCTTAACAACGTTGTCCCATTCTTTGAATTCGAGGCAGCGCGCGGTGTAAATCATCGTGCCGCCGCGCTGGATAATATCGCTGACGCTTCTCATTTCAAGCGGGATCATATCGTTGTTCAGCAGACCGTTATAGCCTCTGCGAATGCCGATTACGTCAAAGCCCTTTGCGATAGCGGTTCTTGTAACGGCTCTGACCGCCGCGGTCATTCCGGGAGCGT
>JAIDPG010000181.1 GCA_029062865.1 Oscillospiraceae bacterium | reverse complement strand
CAGCAGATAGGATTTCCGCCGAACGTGGAAGCGTGCGTTCCGGGAGTGAATACTCCCGCGCATTTTTCATTCGCAAGGCACGCGCCTATCGGCACTCCGCCCGCCAAGCCCTTTGCGAGCGTCGTGAGGTCGGCTTTGCGCTCGAAATGCTCGCCGCAGAGGAGCTTGCCCGTTCTGCCAACGCCCGTCTGAACCTCGTCCGCTATCGTCAGCACGTCCTTTTCGGCGCAGAGCCTGAATATCTCGTCAACGAATTCCTGGTCGAGTGCCATAACGCCGCCCTCGCCCTGAACGTACTCGAACATTACGGCACAAACGGTATCGTCGAGCTTCGCGCGCAGGTCGTCAATATTGTTCGCTTCGACATTCACAAATCCCTCGACAAAAGGGAAGAAGTAGTTGTGAAACACGTCCTGCCCCGTCGCGGAAAGCGTGCAGAGCGTTCTGCCATGGAACGAGTTCACAAGCGTGATGATGTTGTACCGTCCCTTGCCGTATTTGTCGAAGCTGTATTTCCTCGCGAGCTTTATCGCGCACTCGTTCGCCTCCGCGCCCGAGTTCCCGAAGAAAACCGCGCTGTATTTAGCGGTCTCGCAGAGCGTCTTTGCGAAATCCGCCTGGACCTTTGTGTAGTAGTAATTCGACGTGTGCTGAAGCGTTCTCGCTTGATTGCAGATCGCCTCGACCCAATCCTCGTTGCAGTAGCCGAGCGAGTTTGTGCCGATGCCCGAGCCGAAGTCTATGTACTTTTTGCCCATGTCGTCAACGGCGCTCTCGCCGTTTCCGCTTTCAAGAACAAGGTCGTATCTGCCGTAAGAATGCATTACGTACTTGTTGAATTGCTCTATTGTAGAATTTGAATTTACCATTTTTATCACCTCACGCAACTATCATCGTTCCCGCACCGAGATCGGTAAGCAGCTCGATCAGTATCGAGTGCGGGATACGTCCGTCTATTATGTTTGCCTGCTGAACTCCGCGGCGCACAGCCTCAACGCAGCACTCGATTTTCGGGATCATACCGCCCGAAATTACGCCCTGTTTTTTGAGATACGGCACCTCGCTTACACCAACTTCGCGGATAAGCGTGCTTTCGTCGTCCTTGTCCTCCAAAAGCCCTTTGATATCCGTCAGCAGAATAAGGCTCGGAGCCTTCATTTCCGCGGCGATTCGCGCCGCCGCCGTGTCGGCGTTGATGTTGTAGACCGTGCCGTCCTTGCCGCGCCCGACGGTCGAAACAACGGGAATATATCCGCAGTCCAGAGCGTTTCGGATTATCTCGGGATTAACCGCGGTTATCTCGCCGACAAAGCCCATATCGGGATTAAGCTGCTCCGCCTCGATAAGGTTTCCGTCAATTCCGCAAAGCCCTATCGCGTTTCCGCCGTTGCTCGCGAGCATCGAAACCAGATCCTTGTTGACCTTGCCCGCAAGAACCATCTGAACGATCTCGATAGTCTCCTCGTCGGTATAGCGAAGTCCGTTGATAAACTGGCTTTTCTTGCCAACTCGCCCAAGCATATCGTTTATTTCGGGACCGCCGCCGTGAACCAGCACGACCTTTATCCCCACAGTCGTAAGCATTACAATATCCCGCATGACCGCCTGCTTCAGCTCGTCGTTGGTCATTGCGTTGCCGCCGTATTTTATCACGACTACCTTGTTGTTGTACTTCTGAAGATAGGGCAGAGCCTCTATCATCACGTTTGCTCTTACATCATAATCTATATGCACTTTGTTTACCTCTCTTCGATTTTTTACTTTCCATTTTTCCAAACCGATAGTCAAACGTTGATTTCTTTTATGAAATTCAGTTTATTATCAACAATACTGACGGAAAAATATATCTCCGCAATTTCTTCGGTTTCTTCCTTCAGCAAACGGTATATGCTTTTCGCATCGGAATCTTCTGAACTGCTTGTGAAAAAGCAGTCATAGAAGGATTCCAAATCTTGAGGATAATCCATACAATCAAAACAAATTGACGGTATTTTTTGAACCAGCCAATCCTCAATATCCATTCGGCTTGTAAGATTGCTCTCCAATAACTCACATATATCATCCGCGGAATGTGACCAAAAACTTACCTTGATCATATTTGCCCCCTGTTGAAGCGGTTTTATGCAAATTCGCTGTCGACAAAGCCCTTAAGCTCCTTGCCGCTTTTCACGCATTTCAGGTCGATGACGACCCAGCTCCAGATGTTGAACCTGTCCTCGGGAGAAAAGCGCAGATCATCAAGCGGCTCGTTTACGACCTCTTCAACGAACTGTTCCTCGTCGTCGAATTCGATTGCCATTCCGATCTCAAAATCGCGCTCGTCGCCGGCAGCGGCGTCAACGAGCTCGCTATCGGGAACAGATATTCCGTCTCCGGCGAAAATACCGTCATAGCTGTGCTTTGCGAAGTCGAACAGCTCCCATTC
>JAIDPG010000180.1 GCA_029062865.1 Oscillospiraceae bacterium | reverse complement strand
TGGCTGATGGGCGAAAGACACGCGGCGATCATGGGGCAAGGACAGAGGGAGATCCTCCAAAGCGTGATTATGGAGCGGTTTGGCGTGGAGATAGGCTTCGGCGAGGGCGCTGTTTCCTACCGCGAGACGATTTCCGCGCCCGTTGAGGGCGTCGGGCATTTCGAACCGCTGCGGCATTACGCCGAGGTGCATTTGCTGCTCGAACCGCTTCCCGCGGGGAGCGGCGTTGTGTTCGCGCGGGACTGCCGCGACCTCGACGAAAACTGGCAGCGGCTGATTATGTCAATGCTCCGCGAGAGGCAGCACATCGGCGTTCTGACGGGCTCGCCGATAACGGATATGAAAATCACGCTTGTGGCTGGCAAGGCTCACCAAAAGCACACCGAGGGCGGGGATTTCGCGCAGGCGGCTTGGAGAGCCGTTCGGCAAGGTTTAGCGAGCGCCGAGAGCGTCCTTCTCGAGCCGTTCTGCCGCTTTAAGCTGGAAGTGCCGTCAAGCAGCGTCGGGCGTGCGATGAGCGACCTCCAGCGAATGGGCGCGGAATTCTCGCAGCCGGACGCAGACGGCGAGATTTCAATTATCGAGGGGCGATGCCCCGTTTCCGAGATTGGCGGATATTCCGCAGACATGCTCGGCTACACGCACGGCGCGGGACGGCTTTCTACCGTATTTGAGGGATATTTCCCATGTCATAACACAGATGAGATCATCAACAGAATCGCCTACGATTTCGACGCGGATGTTGACAACCCCGCCGACAGCGTTTTCTGCTCACATGGTGCGGGACATCTTGTCAAGTGGAACGAGGTGTCGGGCAAAATGCACCTGCCGGGTTACTTCTCAAAACGCGAAAGCCGTGTTACCAACGAGGAGATCAACTCCTACAAAAAGCGCCTCTCGACGGACGCGGAACTTATGGAGATATTCGAGCGGACTTACGGGAAAATCAAGCGCCCGGAGCATAACGCGATGCGCCGCCCGAAGCCGCTCGACGAGAATTATAAATCGCACGAGAAATACGGCGGCGAGGAATACCTGCTTGTGGATGGGTATAACATCATCTTTTCATGGGATGATTTATCGGCACTCGCGCGGGATAATCTTGACCTCGCGAGGGGACGGCTTATCGATCTGATGTGCAACTATCAGGGCTTTAGGCGGTGCAATTTGATTTTGGTTTTTGACGCGTACAAGGTCAAAAGCGACCGCGAGATAGAGAAATTCGGCAGCGTGACGGTCGTCTACACAAAGCACGCCGAGACCGCCGACAACTTTATCGAGCGCGCCGCGCACACTCTGGCAAAAGACAACCGCGTGCGCGTCGCGTCGTCGGACGGCACGGAGCAGATGATAATCCTCGGGCAGGGCGCATTGCGAGTATCCGCGCGGGAATTCAAGCTCGAGGTGGACGAGGTGCTGGAGGCTATTCGGAAAATTATCGGCGGGGAGTGAGCTTATGGAGATCGAGCCTATAGCGTTTATTAAAAACGACTTCACGGAAAAGTTTGGCGTGCCGCGGCAAAGCGGGCTTTGTGGGCTTCCGGCGCGGATTGTTTTCATTGAAAAATATGCCGACGAGAACGCCCTCCGCGGGCTGGAGGATTTTACACACATCTGGCTTATCTGGGGCTTTTCCGAGGTCAAATCCGGCGAGTTTTCCCCTACCGTTCGCCCGCCGCGGCTCGGCGGGAATGTGCGAAAGGGCGTTTTCGCGACGCGCTCTCCGTTCCGCCCGAACCCGCTCGGGCTTTCGGTCGTGAAGCTCGAAAGCGTGCGGCGCGGGGAAATTATCATCACGGGCGCGGATCTGATGAACGGCACGCCGATTTTTGACGTAAAGCCTTATCTTCCCTATGTTGACAGTATTCCC
>JAIDPG010000018.1 GCA_029062865.1 Oscillospiraceae bacterium | reverse complement strand
GGGCAAATCACAAACTCCAAAACGGCTCTTACAATGAAAAGGAAAGCATGTTTTTCAGAGGCAGGAGCTTTTGCCGAGATGTTGAGTGCCAAACCGGAAAATAAAATCGAGGGTTTACCCTGTCACAGCCCTGCTTTATTCTTTAAGGATACCTCTAAAATCCGTTTTTGCTCAAACAAGGTTTTTAGAGGTGCCATTAAGTTAGTTTTGGCTTACGAGTTTTACTATTCGCTTAACGCTCCGTCCGTGATGGTGACTACCCGCCTGCACTGAGCCGCGATCTTCGGGTCGTGCGTAACTATGATCACAGTCTTGCCCTTTTCGTTGAGATCAAGCAGAGTATTCACGATCTCCGAGGAGGTCTTGCTGTCGAGCGCTCCGGTCGGCTCGTCCGCGAGAATAATTTCGGGATCGTTTACGAGAGCACGGGCAATAGCGACGCGCTGCTTCTGCCCTCCCGAAAGCTGATTTACGCGTTTGTTCGCGAGCTTGCCGATGTTCAGCGTATCGAGAGCCGTTCTCGCGCGGCTTTTCATCTTTGTAAACGGAGTTTTCGAGAAAAGCAGCGGAACGCATACGTTCTCGACTGCCGTTTCGCCCAGTATAAGCCCGAAATCCTGGAGCACGAACCCGATCTTTCCGTTTCGGTAAGCGGCGAGCTTCTTGGCGCTCCTGAAGTTCACTCGCGCGCCGCCGAAGCTCATCTCCCCCGAGGTCGGCTGATCAAGGCAGCCGAGAATATGCAGAAGCGTTGACTTTCCCGAGCCGCTCTCGCCGATTATCGCGATAAGATCGCCGCGCTCGATGTCAAGATCAACTCCGCGCAGCGCTTCGCAGGAATTAGGCTTGCCGGGGTTGTAAATTTTACCGATATTTCTCAAAGTTAATATGCTCATAGCTGTACCTCACATTTCCGTAATGATTTTCACAGGCGCGGTTTTCTTGATATCCAGCAGCGGCATAAGCGAAGTGAGCAGGAATATAAGTCCCACGAACAGCACGGTAATTATCACATTCGCTTCGGTAAGGCGCATGGTCTGATATCCGTTTTTGTTATACCAATCAAGGAACATCGCGTAGCCTATCCCCGCGGGAATAACGAGCTTTACTACGCTCTCCGCGAAGGTTATCAGCACGCCCGTCCGCCACTCCATTCCGCACATAAAATACACCGCGTATTTTTTCTTGCACGCGATAGTCGAGAGCAGATTTCCGCTGCTCACGCCGGCTATGCAAACTATCATCATAAGAATAAAGATCACGGTCTGCATTTCGGTATGAGTGCGGTTGTTGTATTCGGCAGCGTCCGACAGCTCCTTAAAAGTAAACATATAGCCGATATCAGCGAGCTCGTCAAAAACCGTTTGCTTGTTTTCCTCGGAGGCTTTGATGATCACGCCGCCGCGAGAATACGGATCGTCGATCTCGTCCTCGCAGAATATGATCGCGCTGTTGCAGTCATCGCCGGCATCGAAGCAGGAGTTGAGATCCATTCCGCTGCCGCCCGCGCCCAGGCTCAAAAGCATGGTATTCCGCCGAAGAACGCCGATCACGCGGTAATCTTTGTATTCTCCTAAAGAATGTCTGTAAAGCGATACGACTTTTCCGACCTTAAATCTGCGCGCAAGATCGCTCCCGACAATTATCGGCGGAATATCATCGTCGTAATCATATTTATCGAACCATTTCCCGCGCGACATCGGAAAGCTCATCTCATTCAAAAGCTCGCGCGGATAATGATAGGATGTCATACGGTCGTCGTAATCACCATCGCTGTTTTGATGATCGGATAACAGCTCACCGCAGCGATCCATCATATACCAGCCCTCGATTACCCCGTCACTTTTTAAGCGTTCAAGCGTTTCCCTTTCGTGAGCCCAAAGCGACATACTCATCTCCATATCGCCGCCGAAGCCCTTGGACGGCGGCGCGGCGTAGATATATTCCTCGTAAAGCCCGCAGCCCTTGACGGCGTTGTTGATGTAATTCATATGCATAAATTCCGAAAGCGAGATGTTCATAAAGAAAACCGAAAGCGCAACGAAAACGATCATAATTATATTGTGCAGAGCGTCCTTTTTGAGATTTGAGAGCATTATTTTAAGCGGCTTCACGTTAATCCCTCCTTACATTCGCGGTGTTGAACCGTTTGCATATTTTTACGGTATTTATCAGCGTAAAAGCCGCGAACACGCCGAAAAAAACTCCGAAGCCGATAAGGATATCGTTTGGTGTAAGAGAAGCGGTTTTCGCCATAAACAGTCTCGACAGCGCGTTCAAGCCCAGACCGACAAGATATGTCGAGCCGCACAGCAAAAGCGATTCGCAGAGCGCCACGCCGATGATCACTCCATTTGTCGCTCCGTTTATCCAATAGACCGTATACGCCGGAAGATTTACCGTCTGCCAATACTTTATCAGCGATACAAGGCAGACAACGAGCATTATAATGATGATCGTGTATTGTATCTCGTTTGCTTTTACGGTATCCGCGCCCTCAACGCCCGGCTCGGGCGGCTCGGTTATCCCGCACCCGGGGAGCCGCTCGCGGACAAGCGCTTTAAGCCGCGCAAGCTCCACGTCGTCAAGCCTTTGAGCGAACGTTACCCAAATCCCCGAAATTTCTTCGCATTTTTCAAGGAATTTTTCGGGGAAAATGATAACGTCGGTATTGTTTTGTACGTTTTCAAACACGCCTCTTATCGTGAATTCCTCACCGTCCAGCGCGAACGGCTCGCCCGTCATTTTAAGCCTGTCTCCGTATTCGAGAAGGTCGACGTTCACCGCGCAGGCTAATGTTTCAGAGCGGTCGAAGCTGTACTTGTAGCCCTCTAACCAATAGCCCGAAAACGAGCCCGTGGATTTGGAGATAAAGCTCGACCCGACAACGTTCAAGCCCTCATCGGATTTCCCGAAAAGCTGATAGCTTTTTACCTCGGGGAATTCGCCCGCCTCAAGCTCCTTTACAAGCGCGTCCGCGTTTTCGGACGGAGCGCTCCCGCGTATTATGTATCGCGGAACGTCCGCCTCGACTGCGTATTCATACATCTCTCCGCGCCACCTCGCGAACGAATAGGAGTAATTCAAAACGAACGCCCCGCCAATCATACAGATCAAAAGCCAGATAAAGACCTTTTTCTCGGACACAAAAAACGCTTTTATATCCTTTAAGGTGATGTACCAAATCATATCCCGTCCTCCAAAAAAATCAGCCATAACGTTATGTTAATAACATTATAGCTGATGAAATTATTCAATTCAAGAGGTTTTGCATAAACGGCAATCTCATTGCGCAAACGGCAAATTATCGGGTGTCGTCCGGGATCGTCAGCCACACCTCAGCAACAAAAAAACCATTCTCATCGCGGAATTCGGCACTGCCGTTGTACTTTTCGGCGATTCTTTTGACCGACATCACGCCATAGCCGTGAGAACCGCTGTCTTCCTTGCTTGTGGCAAGCATCGGATTGTCGGTCAGAACGGGCTTGTCTATGCTGTTTTTCACCGTAATAAACAGCATGGATTTTCTGCTCTCTATTAGCAGCTCCACCGCCAAAGGACTGCCGCAGCCCTCTATAGCGTTGTCCAGCAGATTTGAGAGCAGTATGCTGATGTCGATCTCCGCATTGCCGATGCTTTTTGTGTCGACAGTGCACTTGGTTTCTATTCCGCGCTGTGCGCAGATCGTCAAGCGGTTGTTCACGACCGCGTCGATGACCGCGCTGCCCGTGCTCATCCCTACGGCTGCGGCGTTGATCTTCTCGTCAAGTATCGTTTCAATATACAGCTTCGCCTCTTCCGGCTTGCCATCGGAGATAAGCTCCGCCGCAGCGGTGAGATAGTGCCGCATATCATGCCGCAGCGTGCGCATCTCAAAATACCGTTCCCGTGCCTCAAGCACAAATTTTTCCTGAGCGGCAAGATTTATTTGCGAGAGCATATATTCTTCCTCGATCGCATTATCGCGCTGCATTTTCCTCAACAGAAAATAAAGCAAAACATTCATCGCGGCAATAAGAATGCTCACAAAGATAAACACGCTGCCCGAATAGCGGTTCTCGTCCGAGACCGTCCACAGAAAATATATCACGAAAAACGAGAACAAAACGCTTGACAGCTGTATTATCCATTGAAACGAAGTCAGCGGGTATTTTTCCCGCTTACAACGCCGAATGAGATGCCCGCAGATCATCAGCAGAACTAATTTCAATATCAGCTCGAACCACATTCCCATCCCATTCGGAAAAATGTCATCGATATCCGTGAGGACAAGCCGCAACGCGAAAAACACGATCGGCGTGAGTGAAAGCAACAATTTTTCGCGCGCCCTTCCGCGCATCAAAAAAACTTCGGACGCAAGCACGATCCCCACAGATAACGCCGCGCTGAAAAAATTAAAAAAATCATCCGGCATAAGGACTATCGCGACGACCGTGTTGACAGATATCAGCAGTAAAAATATCAGAAAAGATTTTACAAACGTCATTCTGTCTTTTTTATAACCCGTAAAGCTCGTGCAAAGCCACACGGTAATGATCGGCTCTATAAGCCAGCTGAGAATGGGAATCAAAGTATTCACGGCGCACCTCCGAACGATCTTTTAAATTTCTCCCGCACCGTGTCCGCCTTGTATCGGCTGAGCGGCACGGCAGTCTTGTCATCAAGGATCACCTGCCGCGATTCGATAGCGTAGATATATCGGCAGTTAACCAGATAACTCTTGTGAGTGCGCACAAAATCAAATCCGGCAAGCCGGTTTTCAAGTTCCGAAAGACTTCCGCTGCACTCGACACTGCCTCCGACAGCATGAACGCGCAGCGTGTGCCCATATATCTCTATATATTGGATATCGGCGATGTCAAAAAATATCTCGCCGTTTAATGTGCGAAACGGGAATTTTCTGCCTGCGCGCAGCCTCGAAAGCTCTTTCATAAGCGCCGCCAATACCTCGGGAAGCTCGCTGTCAAGGTGCGATTTTCTCACAAACCGAAACGGTCGAAACCTCAGCGAAGAATACACCAGCTCATCATGGTCGGTGACAAAAACGATCAACGTTTTTTCGCCGCCTATCGCTTCCGCTATCTCAAACCCGTCGAGTTCGGGCATATCTATGTCCAAAAACACCGCGTCGAACGACTGCGCTTTGTGTGCCTCCAAGAGCGCACTGCCCGCGCCGAATGTCGCAACCTCAATATCAAGCGCCGCCGGATCTGACAAGATTTTGCCGCGAAGCCGCGCAGCGACCTCGGTTTCATCGTCGCAGACCGCGATTTTTATCATGACCTCATACTCCTTTTTAATTTTCTTCAATTATTTTCCTTATCTTTAATTATACCACTTTTTTATTGTATTTTCAAGTGTTTTTGATGAATTCCGCTTACGGCATCGTGAGACCCTTTTAAGAGATAAATAATCCGGCGCAAAATGCGAAAGCCTTGATTCGATTCCCGTACGGGTCACCAATCAGAGGCAAGAAGAAATAGCGCTGCTTTTTTGCCTCTTGCTTCTTTCCTCTAAAATTGCACATTGACATTCCTCGGCAAATCCGATATAATATAATTGCCGCCGAAATTTAAGGATTATTTAATAATTTCCGTGCTATAATGAGATCACAAAACGAAAGGAGCAGGGCTGATGTACTTACGAATACTAAAAAAAGACCTTAAACGCAAGCGGACTATGAACGTAATCCTGCTGATCTTTGTGATCTTAGCGGCGACGTTCATAGCAAGCAGTGCGAACAACCTTATAACGGTAAACGGCGCATTGGACAACTTTTTCGACAAGGCGGGCTCGCCCGACTATTGGTTCGCCACAACGAACACCGCAGATATGAAACGTTTCGAGAAATTCGCCGAGGAAAACGACTACGACTATTATGCGGCAAGGCTTATTCAGATCGAGCCGAAAAACGTTCTTGTCGAAGGCGAAAAGTTCGAGTATTCCAACACACTTGCGTTGTCAACTCTCGGAGGAATAAAGATCTTTAACAAGAACGACGAGGAGATCACCCATATTAACGACGGCGAGATATATGTCACCAACTTTATTTTCACTTCGACAGAAAACGATTTTCACGAGGGGGGAAAAATAGTTATAAGTCAAGGCGGAGTTGAAAAGGAATTTACGGTAAAGGGATATACAAAGGACGCCCTTTTCGGATCGGCAATGGTCGGAATGACAAGATTTCTCGTCAGCGAAAATGACTTGAAGCTGTTTGACAGCGAGGGAGCAGCCGTTTGCAGCGCGGTAGAAGTCCACACAAACGACGCCGAATACCTCGACAAATTCAACGCGCTCGGTCTAAACACCATATTGTCGATAGAGCATTATGTGTTTAAAATGATGTATCTTATGGATATACTTATCGCGGCGATCCTGCTTGTGATGAGCGTGTGCCTGATACTTATCTCAATGGTTATTCTGCGGTTTATCATAAACTTCACGATAACCGAGGAGTTCCGCGAGATCGGCGTTATGAAGGCTATCGGCATTAAAAACTTCGCGATCCGCGGCTTGTATATAGCGAAATATTTCGCTATCGCCGTTATCGGTACGGCGGTCGGTCTTGT
>JAIDPG010000179.1 GCA_029062865.1 Oscillospiraceae bacterium | reverse complement strand
CGAGATACCCGAGTATTTCAGCCTGCTCCGCCCACTTTCGGAGTGGCAGATCGCTCGAGAATTCGTCAAATATCCGCATTACTATCGCGTTTTTCAGAGCTGCAACCTCGGCTCGAAAACCGACACGTGGTGCTGCAGCTGCGCGAAGTGCCTGTACGTGTACATTCTGCTAGCGGCGTTTCTGGACGACGACGTGCTGAAGCCGATCTTCGGGTGCGATATGCTAGAAAAATCCGAGCTTGCGGCGATGTTCGACGGGCTCGTGCTCGACGGCGAGGATAAGCCGTTTGAGTGCGTCGGGACGAAAGACGAGGTGCGGCTGTCGCTGCAAATGGCTTTGGAGCGCCGATCGCTGAACCCGCCCGCGCTGCTCAGGCGCTTCGCCGAGCAGTTCCCGGATTACGAGTCGACGCGGCTTGACGGCTATTTTGACGAGGAAAATTTTGTTCCGAAAAAGTTTTTGGAGTTACTGAAAAATGAACATTGATGAGTTAAAACCGTTTTTTGATGGCAAGCGCGTCGTCATTCTGGGGTTCGGGCGCGAGGGGAAGTCGTGGCTGGATATCCTGCTGCGGCTTGGATGCTGCGCGGAGATCGCCGTCGCGGACATGAACCCATTGGAGCTCGAATTCCCCGATGTAATGCCGATTTCCGGCGAGCACTACCTTGAGGAGTGCGCCGAGTTTGACATCATTCTGCAGTCGCCGGGCGTGGTCGTGAAAAACAGGATCAGCCCACAATCTAAAGCTAAAATCCTGACGCAGACGGAGATTTTGCTGCGCCTTAAACCATGCAAGATAATCGGCGTGACCGGCACGAAAGGGAAATCTACCACATCCTCCCTTATTTACCACTTTTTGGAGGCGAACAACATTCCGACAATGCTTATCGGAAATATAGGCGTGCCGCCTCTGAAGCGGCTTGAGGAGATGTCCGAGGGCGTTGTGGCGGTGTGCGAGATGAGCTGCCACCAGCTCGAATTCGCAAGGCACTCGCCCGAAATCGCCGTGCTGCTGAACATCTTCCCAGAGCATCTCGATCATTACGTCGATTTCGACGCTTATGCCGCTGCAAAGCGCAATATAGCGCGGTTCCAGGGGAATTCCGATACCGTGTTCGCGAACGCCGAGCTGCTGCCCTTGGAGACGGGCGGGAGCATCGTTTCCTGCGCGTTCGGGAAGCCCGCGGACGTCTGGACGGACGGCAGCTCGATTTTCCTGTACGGCGAGGAGATCCCGCCGGAACGCATCAGAACGCGGCTTTGCGGCAAGCACAACCTCTACAACATCGCCGTGGCGCTCAGCGCCGCTGCGAAAGCCGGAGCGTCGCTCGACAGGTGCCTCGCGGCGCTGCCGGAGTTCAACGGGCTGGAGCACAGGCTGGAACGCGTCGCGGTCATAAATGGCGTTGAGTGGATAAACGACAGCATTTCGACGATCCCCGAAGCGGCGATCGCCGCCGTGAACGCCTTCGACGGCGCGGACTGCTTGATCCTCGGTGGAATGGACCGCGGCATCTCGTATGACGTGCTCGGGGATTTCCTGAACACAGGTGTGGTCGAGACGGTTATCCTGCTCCCCGACAGCGGAAAGCGTATCGCGAAGCTGATCACAAACCCGAAGGTCGTTGTTATCGAGGCGGAGAATATGGAGAAGGCGGTTACTCTCGCGTCGAAAACCGCCCGCCACCGCGTGATCCTCTCCCCCGCCGCCGCGAGCTATGGGTTTTATCGGAACTTCGAGGAGCGAGGAGCGCACTTCAAGGCGCTCGTGGGACAATTAACAATAGACAATTGACAATTATGGTTCGCGCTTCGCGCGATTTAACGGACCCGCCTTTGGCGGGTCTTTTTTGCAGATTGACCGCTTCGCGGGGGGCTTTTGCTTAAAACCGAGAAGCGGCTTTTTAATCGCGCGAAGCACGTGCCGCAATTGTCCAATGTCCATAATATATTATCTATTGCAAATATTTGCTTTGTGTGCAGCCGTGCGCAACAATTTGTCGACATAATGTGCTATACTGAATATAACCAATTTCTTATATGAAAGGAAAGTATATTATGAGACAATGTCCATCATATTTATGACGAAAAGAAAAGCGCGGAGTGCCCTTACTGCCGCAGCGACAGCAGCAGCGGCTTTCAGCCGTTAGGGGGAATCGCTGCGCCCTGGTTCCCGCGGACAATGCCCATTTCGGGCGGCGCGGCAAGGCAGATCCTCGCTGAGAGCTCGTCAAACCTCACCGTTGTGATGAAGCCGGGCTATTCGCCAATCAAGCAGTTCACGAAAAAGGGCAAGCAGGGAGCGTGGACGGATATTTATTCGCTTGGCGTGTCGATGTATTACGCGCTGACTTAGGTCATCATCGACGATCCCTACGCGCGAATGGACGACGAGGAGGAGCTTGACGAAAACAAGCACAACATCAACAGGTCGCTGTGGGAGATCGGCGCTTGTCGTGATCGCGGCGGTCTGCATTGTCGTCGGAATTTCTCGGGCGAACAGCAGTGACGTGACGGTTATCTCTATGGAAAGCGGCGACACGGCGATCGACGTTGAAAGCCTGCTTGAGTTTGACGGCGACGAGCACTACGACGTTTCTAGAAAGCGCGAGTTCACGTTCATAATCACCCGCGCGAATATCGAGAAGCTGTCGAAATACATGAGGTGCGAGGCGGAGAACGTTACAATAAGATCCGCGAAGCTGCAGACTTATGCAGCGGACAATTGACAATTATGGTGCGCCGCTTCGCACGATTAAGGCAATACTGCACAAAGATTGTCGTCCGATTGCGCCGGCAAATTTTTCGGCAGATTGCACAAAATCGACGAACGAGGCTGGCGCCTGAGATGAGATTTTGGGCAAAATATGACCGTGTTGAACTTCGTTCAACCTAAAATTTGCCAGCAAGCGGGCGGCAAAGCGCGAAGCGCGGTCTTTGTGCGGTGTTGCCTAAAAAAACCCCCCGCTTTCGCGGGGGATTTTGGGTATAGAAAACAGCCGCCTTGCAGGCTCGTCAACCCGCTCCGTTCGGCTATTCGAGGGCAAAATCGCCACCTCTCGGGGCGGCTGTTTATTTACCCTCTTTATTTTATGCGGAATTCAAGTTTTAGTGCTTGTTTGGGCTTGTTTAAAGAAATTTCCCCGCCTGCGGCGGGGGAAAATGCAGTTTCGTAATAGTGCTTGTTTACCCGCGGACAAGCGCGTCAAACAGCGCCGCCCATTCTCTGACTATGTAATTCAGCAGATTGTAAAGCGGCGTTCTGCCGGAGTGATGCCCCGCCGTTATCCCGTTTCGCTTCGCGTAAATGCCCGCTCGGTATTGGTGGAACTCGTTCGTGACGATAACGGCGCTGCTCAAACCCCGTTCCTTCAACAGCTCCGCGGAAAAGCGAATGTTCTCGCGCGTGGAAACCGAGCGATCCTCCGGGATTATCCTTTCGGGAGAAACTCCGCGCTCGACAAGATAGCGCTTCATCGCCTCCGCCTCGGAGATATCCTCGCCGCTGCCCTGCCCGCCGCTCACGACGCAGAGAGCTTCGGGGTTTTCTTCGAGCACCTCAAGAGCCGCGTCAAGCCGCCTCGCGAGCATCGTGCTCGGCTCTTCCCCGCGGACTTGGCAGCCGAGGACGATAACCGCCTCGGGGTTTTCGAGCTCGCGCTCCGCGAAGACGAAAATGTTCACCGTGAAAAACACGCAGCAAGCCGCGCAGAACGCCGTGACACTTCCGATAAGCACCAAAACGATCCTCGTCGGGATTTTGCCCCAAAGCCGTTTTATAAGCTTGCAGAACGGCTTCCAGAATACGCAGATCAGAAATGCCGCGCCGAACAACAGGTTTCCGATAACCGTGCCCGCCGTGAAAAAGTTGCAGTTCACCCACAAAAGCATTGCCAAGGCGATTGCCGCGATGCTAATTCTGAATATGTAAGAAAGCTTCATGTTAAAAATCAATAGTAATAC
>JAIDPG010000178.1 GCA_029062865.1 Oscillospiraceae bacterium | reverse complement strand
GTCGCAGCCTCTGAAAAAAGAACTCGTCTCATTGCTCGGCGAGGCTTGATTTACCAGCTTGAACGCGGATTCAAGCTGATCGATAGCGGCGTTTGCAGCTTCGGCTTTTACCAAAATATCGGCGCCGACTTCTCCGCGCCAGGAATCGCTCGACTCGTCAAACAGATCCATAAACGACCTCATACGGTTTTCCAAAGCGTCGTATTTCTCCAACGTGGATTTGAAAACATCGCGATATTCCTGCGGCAGGTCTTGATTTTTGGCGTAATCTCCGGATTTGTCGATAAGGCTCTGCATTCTATCCTTTGTTTTATTGAACACGCTGATAATATCATCGAGATTTATGTAAATTGCGCCGCTGTTTGTCGAGCCCTCATAGCGGTTTTGAATGGAATCGGAGGGCGTGTAATTGTAAACCGGAACGCTTGTTTCAAGCAGATCATCATCGTCGCCGAGGATCGTTCCGTTGGAGTGAGGCGACGGGCAAGAGATCCAATGCAGAAAAATAACAAGCAGTCCGCCGAGTATAATAGTGATCCACCACTGCACGGGGTGGTTCTCGCGAAGCTTTGTCATCCACCCGAAAATATCAAGCACTCCGTAAATGCACATAGTCGAAACCACGCCGCACGCGCATACGATAACTCTGCCGAAATAGGGAATTCTCATAAGCAGAAAAAGAACGATCGAAGCCAGAATAGCGGCGAAAAACGCCAGAATGATATTCAGCCCCGCTGTAAGCGCAAACACAAGCAGCAGAATAAAGTCGATAGTAAAGATGCCCAAGCCCGATTTTTCCTCAACCAAATAAACCTTGCGCATAAATCGTCACTCCCCGAATGTCATATTGTCTTGAACGCAAATCATAATTACCATACTAAAGTAAACCATAAAAATGTGCTGCTGTCAAGTACATTTGTATGGCGTAACGGGCTTGTTATCAAATCCCGCGCGGGCGGCAGGGGAACATTTTTTAGCCTGCGTTTGTTCAATTCGCCAAATTTTTCAAAAAAATTTTAAAATTCTATTGCAAAATGTAAAAAAATGTGCTACAATATAAGGTGTAATATGCGGGAAGTCTGCACAACCCCTTTCCCGCTATAAACTATGTTTTTAGGAGGAAAAATCCAATGGCAAGAAAAAAGCTAACAATGGATGGCAACAACGCTGCCGGTCACGTGTCTTACGCGTTTACCGACCTGGCGGCAATTTACCCCATCACACCGTCCTCGGTTATGGCAGAAGTGACCGATAACTGGGCAACAGCGGGAAGAAAGAACATCTTCGGCGAGGAAGTTAAGGTCGTTGAGATGCAGTCCGAGGCGGGTGCCGCGGGCGCTGTTCACGGCTCGCTCTCCGCAGGTGCGCTCACTACCACCTACACCGCTTCTCAGGGCTTGCTTCTGATGATCCCCAATATGTATAAGATAGCCGGCGAGCTGCTGCCGTCCGTTATCCACGTTTCGGCACGTGCGGTTGCTTCTCACGCGCTTTCTATCTTCGGCGACCACAGCGATATTTACGCATGCCGCCAGACGGGCTACGCGATGCTTTGCTCGACCAACCCGCAGGAGGTTATGGACCTCGGTGCTGTCGCTCACCTTTCGACTATCAAGGGCAGAGTTCCGTTCCTGCACTTCTTCGACGGCTTCAGAACCTCTCACGAGATCCAGAAGATCGAGGTATGGGACTATGACACGCTTGCTAAAATGGTAGACTGGGACGCTATCCAGGCGTTCCGCGACAAGGCGCTCAACCCCGAGCACCCCGTTCTCCACGGCACGGCGCAGAACCCCGACATCTTCTTCCAGGCTCGCGAGGCATGCAACCCCTACTACGAGAATATCCCGAAGGTTGTTACCGAGTATATGGACAAGGTAAACGCCGAGATCGGCACGAATTACAAGCTGTTCAACTACTACGGTGCTCCCGACGCGGAGGAAGTAATCGTTGCTATGGGCTCCGTTTGCGACACTATCGAAGAGACTATCGACTATATGCTCGCGCAGGGCAGAAAGGTTGGTCTTGTAAAGGTAAGACTGTACAGACCGTTCGTTTCTTCCGCTTTCGTTGACGCAATTCCGTCCACCGTTAAGAAGATCACCGTTCTTGACAGAACCAAGGAGCCCGGTTCGCTCGGCGAGCCGCTGTTCCTCGATGTTGTTGCTGCTCTCAAGCGCGAGAACAAGTTCAACGACGTTCCCGTATTCAGCGGACGTTACGGCTTGGGCTCGAAGGACTGCAACCCCGCGCAGATCATCGCGGTTTACAACAACAAGGACAAGAACATCTTCACTATCGGTATCGAGGACGATGTAACGAACCTCTCGCTGCCGATCACCGAAAATCCGAACACAACTCCCGAGGGCACTACGTGCTGCAAGTTCTGGGGTCTCGGTTCGGACGGTACCGTTGGCGCGAACAAGAACTCCATCAAGATCATCGGCGACCACACCGATATGTACGCGCAGGCTTACTTCGCGTATGACTCCAAGAAGTCCGGCGGCGTTACGATCTCTCACCTGAGATTCGGTAAGAGCCCGATCAAGTCCACCTACTTTGTAAACAAGGCGAACTTCGTTGCGTGCCACAACCCGTCTTATATTGATAAGTACGATATGGTTGAGGACGTAATCCCGGGCGGCACGTTCCTGCTGAACTGCCAGTGGGACGTTTCCGAGCTCGACGAAAAGCTCCCCGACGCTGTTAAGGGCTACATCGCTAACAACAACGTTAAGTTCTACATCATCAACGCGATCAAGATCGCGAAGGAGATAGGTCTCGGCAACAGAACGAACACCGTTCTGCAGTCCGCGTTCTTCAAGCTCGCGAACATTATCCCCGCTGATGACGCTGTTAAGTATATGAAGGAAAAGGCTCTCGCATCGTTCGGCAAGAAGGGCGAGGACGTTGTTAATATGAACTACGCCGCTATCGACCAGGGCGCCGGCGCGGTCGTAGAGGTTCCCGTTCCCGACAGCTGGAAGAGCTGCAGCGGTACGTTGGCTCAGCCGAAGTTCGAGGGCAAGGATAAGTTCCTTATCGACTTCGTAAACAATATCCAGGTTCCCGTAAACGCTCAGCGCGGCGACAAGCTCCCCGTTTCGACGTTCAAGGACATCGCGGACGGCACGTTCCCGCAGGGCTCCGCGGCGTTTGAGAAGCGCGGCATCGCGGTTGACGTTCCCGTTTGGGTTAAGGACAATTGTATTCAGTGTAACCAGTGCGCGATGGTTTGCCCGCACGCGGTAATCCGTCCGTTCGTTTACAGCGAAGAGCAGGCTGCGAAGCTCCCCGCGGGCACGGAGACCAAGGACTGCACCGGAATGCCCGGTATGAAGTTCACAATGGCTATCTCCACGCTCGACTGCACGGGCTGCGGCGTTTGCGCTAACATCTGCCCGGCGGGCGCTAAGGATAAGGCAAAGAACGCGCTTGTTATGACTCCTATCGAGCAGGCAATGGAGCAGCAGAAGTTCTTCGATTATGCTGTAGCTAACGAAGACAGCAACGACGCTGCGGTAGAAAAATTCAAGGAAAGCACCGTTAAGGGCGCGCAGTTCAAGCAGCCGCTGCTTGAGTTCTCGGGCGCTTGCGCGGGCTGCGGCGAAACTCCGTACGCTAAGCTTGTAACTCAGATCTGCGGCGACAGAATGTACATCGCGAACGCGACGGGCTGCTCGTCTATCTGGGCAGGCTCCGAGCCCTCCACTCCGTACACCGTTGACAAGAAGGGTCACGGCCCCGCTTGGGCTAACTCGCTGTTCGAGGACAACGCGGAGTTCGGTCTCGGTATGTTCCTCGCGCAGGATACTCTCCGCGCTAGAGCACAGAAGAAGCTCAAGGAGATCGCGGCGCTTGATGGTCACGAGAAGGCTAAGGGTCTCATTGAAGAGTACTTCAACACCGTAAACGACGGCAAGGCAAACGCGGTAGCTACGAAGAACCTCGTTGAGGCATTCGAGAACTGCCAGTGCGCTAACGAGCCGGCAGTCAAGGAAGTATTGAAGCTGAAGGATTACCTCTCCAAGAAGAGCCAGTGGATCCTCGGC
>JAIDPG010000177.1 GCA_029062865.1 Oscillospiraceae bacterium | reverse complement strand
CGGAATACATATCAAGATATATGTAATACTTCGCTCCGGCGGGATTACCTATCTCGCAAAGGAAGTTTTCGCCGTCCGCACTTGTCGCATTGGGAGCGTAAATAATGGGAACTTGGTTGTCCTCCATCTCGGCAAGCACGCTTTCGTTCCAATCCTTCAATTTATCGGGACTGAGAACTCCTGCGTTCATCTCAAGCGGAATTTGATTGCCGCCTGTGCTTTCGCCCCCCTCGCCGGACTTGCTGTGCAAAATAAAGAACACCGCGCCTCCGACAAGAAGCAACACGATTATGATTATCAGGATTATGATAAGCGTTTTATTGGACGACTTTTTTTCTTCAGCCATAATGACCTCCCTTTGTCGGTCATAACGACCTCGGAATAAAACGGCTTGTTATACCGCGAAATCCCGTGCCGCCGCTTAGGCGGCACGGAGATCATACTGCGGGATATTAGCCGAGGAGCTGCAGAACGCTCTGCGGCTGCTGATTTGCCTGAGCCAGCATCGACTGAGCAGCCTGCTGCAGGATGTTGTACTTGGTGTAGCTCATCATCTCGTCAGCCATATCGGTGTCACGGATGTTGGACTCTGCTTCCTGCAGGTTGGTCTGAGTGGTAGTCAGGTTGTCGATCTTGTACTCGAGACGGTTCTGGATAGCACCAAACGTAGCGCGAACCATGGAAACCTTGTTGATAGCGTTATCGATGTGGTCGATAGCAGCGTTAGCCTTCTCCTGAGTTACGAGAGTAAGCTGGTTGGTTCCGAGACCGCGAGCGGAGATGTCGAGGTCAGCGGTCAGATCGCCGATACCGGAGGTGGTGTAAGCGAACGTGAAGTCAACGATGTCCTTCGAACGAGCGCCCGTCTGGAGAGCGATGGTGTTCGAGTAGGTCAGGTTGCGAGTGCCGTGCTCGTAAGCGTCGGAAACGGATACGCCCTGAGAAAGGTTTACGTGACCAACGTTCTGATCGCCGAGGTTCGTTACCTTGTCATCAGCGATCGTATAGGTCTGCTTAACGGTAATATAGCCTACGCCGTTATCTACCTTAGTAGAGAGCTCAGCCTTGCCGATAGCGGTCGCATCAGCTTCCTCGCCCTTATTTTCGCCGGAAGCGTAGAGAAGCTTAAAGCTCTTAAGCTCGCCGGTATCAGCATCAAACGTCGACTTTACATCAAACTTCTCGCCGTAGATAGTAACTTGGCTGGTGTCTTCGGAGATCTTAAGAATTGTTTTAGCTTCGATTTCGCCGGCAACCTTGCCATTTTCTACTTCAAGAGCGCTGGTAGCCTTGAACTTGGTTACATAATCATCGGTCTCTTTACCAACTTCATACTCACCGGTGCCTACGCCGTCGTTTGCAACAACCTTACCGCCGCGGATCTTGAGAGAAACGCCGTCAACGTTGATGTCGCCGTTTCCGCCTGCGTCAACCGCGCCCTGAACGCCGCCGTGATAAGTCATAGCAACCGTCGGATCGTCGATCTTGTTAACGTTTACGGTGGGCTTGCCTGCAACTACTGCGGGGCCGCCTGCAACAGAACCGTCAGCCATCGTACCGCCGTTAAGAGCAACGCGGCCGTTGAAGTCGGTGTCTGCGATCTGGTTGAGCTCGTCGTTGAGCTG
>JAIDPG010000176.1 GCA_029062865.1 Oscillospiraceae bacterium | reverse complement strand
TACGGCGACCACCGATTTCTACACCTATTATGTCGTCTGCATCGTCAGTTGTGTTTAATAAAATTCAAGTGGAGCAGCTCGGACGTTGTCGCGGTAAAGAACAAAAAAGAAACGGGACTGTTCTGGGGAATGCCCGTGTGGGGAGTGTATCTTGCCGACCTTAACGGCGACGGCAAGCGCGAGATATGCTCCTGCGTAAGTATGGGCTCGGGAATGGTCGACGAACGCATTTACGCGTATGACTACGCAAACGAGAAGCTGTATGTCCTCAATGACCGCTTCTTCAACAATTACCGTCTTGAGCTTACCGATGGCGTACTTATGTATGTAAAATATCCCGAACCCACTCCCGCAAGCTCGGGCGGAGAGGAGATCACCGAGCCGCTTACGCTTGATATTATGGAAGAGGTCGACAAGTCGGAAATATGAAAGAAGCGGCGCGTTATGCGCCGCTTTTTTATTGATGATGCAGAATTAAAGCGCACGCGAAGCACGTATACAGAATTTTCACTAAAAAATCATTGCGTTATATCATTGACAACATAGCGGATATGTGGTAAAATATATATAGATCAAGCGGCTTAAGGAAGCTCGGAGCTATCGGCGATTTCACCTCGGGAGTCGTGGAAATCGCGAAAAATACGCTTATAATACGATGTTGAGCGGCGTTTTCCAATACAAACGAAAGGACGATAAATATGAACATTCTGCACCTGAAATACGCGGTGGAGGTCGCAAAGACCAAATCTATAAGCAAGGCGGCGGAGAACCTTTATATGGGGCAGCCTAATCTTTCGCGGGCAATAAAGGAGCTTGAGGAGGCGCTTGGGATCACTATCTTCAAGCGCACTTCAAAGGGCATTACCACCACTCCCGACGGCGACGAGTTTTTGCGCAGAGCGCGGCGGATCGTTTCGCAGGTCGACGAGATGGAGGAGATATACCGCAACGAAAAGACCCACAAGCAGACGTTCTCTATCTGCGTGCCGAGAGCGAGCTATTTTTCCGCGGCAATGGCGGAATTTTCAAAGCGCATATCGCTTGATGAGCCTGCGGAGTTTTTCTACAAGGAAACCAACTCTATGCGGACGATAACAAACGTAACGCGCGGAGATTTCAACCTGGGCATTGTCCGCTATCAGGCGGCGTTTGAGAAGTACTTTACGGAGATGTTCCACGAGAAAAAGCTCGAATACGAAACCGTAGCCGAATTCACATACCGAATGGCGGTAAAAAAGGACAGTCCGCTTGCGGCAAAGGAAAAAATCACGATGGAGGACTTGAAGAACTATATCGAGATCACCCATGGCGACCCTTATGTTCCCTCGCTTCCGCTTATCGACGTAAAAAAAGCGGAGCTTTCGGAGCACGTAGACAAGCGCATTTATGTCTTTGAGCGCGCGACACAGTTTATGCTTTTGGGAAACACTCCGAATACGTTTATGTGGATGTCGCCCGTGCCGCAGCCGCTTCTTGACAACTATGGGCTTGTAACGCGCGAGTGCCCCGAGCACACAAAGCCCTACAAGGACGTGCTGATCTACCGCAAGGATTACAAGCTCTCGGCGCTTGACAAAATGTTCATTACCGACCTGTGCAACGCCAAGCACGAGTGCTTTCCATAATTTCCCAAAAACGCCCGTTAAACGCTTTGGCCCATTATGTTAAAGATTGATACGTCTATGCAAAATTTACATTTTACTTATATTATATATTG
>JAIDPG010000175.1 GCA_029062865.1 Oscillospiraceae bacterium | reverse complement strand
AAAATCCAAAATTACTGAGCTTCTGGGTTTTCGGGCTCGTGTTATTCGGGAGCTTCGGGCTCCTCGGGCTCGGGAGATTCCGGTTCTTCCGGTTCTTCGGGCTCGGGATCTTCGGGATATTCGGGAGTCTCTGGCGCTTCGCTGCTTGTGGTGGTCGTCGAGGACGCGGGCTTTGAAGAGCTCGAAACGGGCTTGTTCGGGTTCGGATTGGTCTGCGCGGGGACTTTTTCGGGATTCGTTAAAATCAGCGTGACGTATTCCGTTTCTCCGAGCTGATTTTCGATGATCTCCACCGCGACAAGAAGCTTGCTGACAACGTCGTCCGACGTGCCGAGCTTCAAAATAACGCGGTCCTCAACAATTACTTCAATGTTGAACTTGTCGCTGACGTCAACCACGGTGATGTTTTTCAGCCCCGCCTTCTCGGCGGCGGCGAAAACCTCCGCGGGAATGTCGCTTTTACCGTCGGTTTTGGAGGCGAGCCACGCGCCGACCTCAAGTGTTTCGGGCTCGTAGCCCTTGACAATAGGGAGCTTTCCCGCCTCGCAGTGCTCGATTATCTTCCCGCGGCGCGAAACAGCCGCCGTTGTGCCGTCCGCGACGACGCAATAATACTTCTCGGCTTCGGTGACGGTGATGTTTATCTTCGTCGGGTAGGATTTCTTCACGGTCGCCGCGTCGATATACGCGAGGGAGCTTACAATGCTGTCCGCCGCCTTTGAGGGCTTGAGCTTGACAAGATTGTCGCCGATGTTTATTCCCGAAGCGAGAATTATCTCGTCGGAGTCATAGTTATCATTGCCTGAAACGCTTATCGTTCTGCATTTGAAAAGCACGGTATTCGCGAGAATCACAAACGCGATGATAAGAACGATCACGCCGAGGACGTAATAAAGCGCGTAATTTCCGCCGCGGAATTTCTTGCGCACGGGCTTTTGCTTGGCTTTATCAGCCGCGCCCGGGAGATGCTTGTTGAACCGAACGGGTTTTTGAACAGGCTTCTGCCGGTTTGGCTGCGGCTTATTCTGCTGAACGGGCTGAACCGGAGGTCTTTGCGGATTTCCTTGCGGCTTATTCGGCTGAACAGGCGGCTTTTGCATATTCCGGGGCGGTCTGTCCGGCTGAACGGGCGGCTTTTGCGCGGGCTTTTGCATAGCCTTCTGCGGAGCTGTCGATCTCGGAGAGCCCGGCTTCGTGTTATTCGGTTTCTTAGAGCCGCGTTTGAACAGCATTTGTCTCACTTCCTTAAACGTCCTTAAGCCGCGCGAAGCGCGGCTTATTTAAATCGCCGCGAAGCGGCGATCCAAAATTCTACATTGTCGATTATACATTACCGCATATAGCGCGGCGAAGACGCGCTATATGCGGCGCACGTCCGCGCCTATTGAGCGCAGCGCGTTTTCAAGGCTCTCATAGCCTCTGTCTATAAATTGCAGCCCGCCTATTTCGCTTGTGCCCTCTGCGGCGAGAGCCGCGGTGACAAGCGCCGCGCCTCCGCGAAGTTCCGCGGCGCAGACCTTCGCGCCCGAAAGCTGGCGCACTCCCTCAACGACGCAGACGCGCCCCTCGGTCTTTACCGACGCGCCGAGCCGAACAAGCTCCGGGATATGCCTGAAACGGTTCTCGAAGATCGTCTCGACAAAGACGCTCGTGCCGTTGGCGGTTGAGCAAAGCGCGGTGAACGGCGCCTGAATATCCGTTGGGAAGCCGGGGTACGGCATCGTGCGGATAGTCGGCGACGCGGACAGGCGCTTTTTGCCCGTAAAGTACATTTTCCCACCGCCGTAGGTATAGATACGCGCGCCCATTGCCTCCAACACTTGCAGAAAGCCCGTCATGTGCTCGGGACGGCAATTCGTTAAGATCAGCTCACCGTGGGTAATCGCGGCGGCGCAGAGATATGTCCCCGCTGCAATTCTGTCTGGGATTACGCTGTGCTCGCACGGTTCCAGCCGCGGCACGCCGTCGATTATGATAACGCTCTCACCCGCGCCTTTTATTCTCGCGCCGCATTTTGTAAGGAAATCCGCGAGGTCGACTATCTCCGGCTCGCGCGCGGCGTTGTGGATCTCCGTCTCGCCCTTGGCGGTCACGGCGGCTAGGAGAATGTTCTCGGTAGCTCCCACCGACGGAAACGACAGCACCAGCTTCGCGCCGTGAAGCCCGCGCGGCGCGGAGCACTCGAGAAAGCCGTGCTGCTCGCCTATCTCCGCGCCCATTTGCCGAAGCGCGGAGATGTGTAAATCGATAGGGCGCGCCCCGAGCTCGCAGCCGCCGGGGAATGACAGCTTGCACCTTCCCATTCGCCCGAGCATCGCGCCGAGAAACACGATCGACGAGCGCATCTCGCGCATTAAATTATCGGGGATCTCGCTTCCGAAAACGTTTGCCGCGTCCACCGTCACGGTGTCGGCGCTGCGGCGGCATTTGCAGCCGATGTGCGAAAGAATTCGGCAAGCCGCGTCAACATCGGTGAGCATCGGGCAGTTGTGGAGCACCGTCTCGCCGTGAGCAAGCACCGCCGCCGAAAGCAAGGGGAGCGCGGAATTCTTCGCGCCGTGCACGCGAAGCTCTCCCTCAAGCCGCCGCCCGCCGTTTACTATCAGTTTCTGGCGATCATTTAAAATCATCCAAATCATCACCCTTTCAGCAATTATAGTGCATAATATGTTGAAAAGGGAGTTTTGGTGCAATCGGGATTAGAATTTGTCCTCTCCCACTAAGTTTACTATTTCTTTCAGAATAATGTCCGCGGCGTTGGCTTTTCGCATTTTCTTGGCGTTTTGCTCCATAAGACCAAGCCTTGCCGCGTCGGAATAGAGCTTTGAGGCTTCGTCGACGAGCTTTGCCTTTGTGAGGTTTTTGTCCTCGATCAAAATCGCGGCGTTTTCATTCACGAGCGTTAAAGCGTTGTAGTATTGGTGATTTTCCGCCGCCGCGGGGTATGGGATCAAAATCGACGGTCTGCCTATCTCGGTCAGCTCCGTAATCGTCATCGCGCCCGCGCGGGAGATTATCAGATCCGCGGCGCACATACACGTGTACATATTGTCGATATACTCCCTGAAGATGTAGTGCTGCTTATCCTCGCGCACGCCGCTTTCTTTGAGGGCATTCTCGAACAGCTCCTTGTTTTTGCCGCCGTAGGAATGAATGTGGTTTATCTCGCCGGTTTTCTGCTCCCACGCGATAAGCTCGGCAACTGCTTCGGTGATCTTATTCGCGCCTAAGCTCCCGCCGAACGACAAAACCGTGAAGCAATCGGGCAGCCCAAGGCGCTTTCTCGCCACGGAGCGCTCCTCTATCGGGATATTCGTGCGGAGCGGATTTCCCGTAATTACACAGCGCGAGCTGTCCTTTAAGTACTTTTTCGCGTCCTCCGTCGCGAGCAGAACCTTGTCCGCCTTGTTGGAGAGCAGCTTCGTCGCCGCGCCGGGATAGGAATTGCTCTCGTGCGTGACGGTTTTTATCCCCATTGCCGCGGCTTGGCGAAGCACCGTTCCGGTGACGTAGCCGCCCGTGCCGACGGCGAGGTCCGGCTTGTATTCCTTGATTATCCTCCGCACGGCTATTTTCGCCGAGACAAGATAGCGATACGCCGCTTGGACGTTTTTCAGCATCGCCGAGGGCGAAATATCCCGCCGAAAGCCCGACATCTCAACGCCGCGGAAATCGTACCCCGCCTTAGTCACAAGGCGGCTTTCCATGCCGTTCGGCGTTCCGATAAACAGTATCTCCGTCTCCGGGAACACCGACTTCATTTTATCGGCGATCGCAAGTGCGGGGTTGATATGCCCCGCGGTGCCGCCCGCCGCAAAAATCACTTTCATTTTTAACCCCCTATATGCCCGAAGCAAGACTACGCTGCTGCGAGAGGTTAGCATAACCCTTTAATGAAACATTTTAATTCTAACCTCTACCCTCTAATTGACTTTCGCGCGTTTACTTATAGATAAGAGCAAGCCCATTTCCCATAGCTGCAAAACCAGCGCCGTGCCGCCGTAGCTGAAGAACGGCAACGACACGCCCGTGTTCGGTATGCAGCAGAGATTAACCGCGATGTTCAGCAGCGCCTGCATTCCTATCTGAACGGTAATTCCCGTCGCCATAAGGCAGCCGAATTTATCCTCGGCGCGTCTTGCTATGTACAGTCCGCGCATTACGAAAATAATGAACAGCAGAATTACGAAAATGCCGCCTATAAGCCCGAATTCCTCTACAAGGATCGCGAAAACGAAGTCGTTCTGCGCCTCGGGGAGGTAGTAGTACTTCTGGCTGGAGTTTCCGAAGCCCTTGCCCCACACTCCGCCGGAGCCTATCGCGAGCGCGGACTGGTAGTTCTGATAGGAGCGGTCGCCCGGCTCGGAAAGCGGATCCATAAACTCGATTCGCTCGTAGAAATACCCGATCTTCAAAACCGCGACAAAGAAGACCACAACCAGAACACCCGTGATCGCGAGCGGGATCGCCGTTTTGAGATTAACGCCGCCGATGAACAGGATCACGGCGAATATCATAAACACGATAAGCAGGCAGGACAGATGCTTTTGCGGAACGACCGACAGCGACACTAAGCCCAAAACTATAAGCGGCTTTACAATGCCGAAATACATCGTGCGCATTTTGTCGCTGTTTTTGTGGACGTAGTACGCCATAAAGACAATCACGGCTACCTTCAGCACGTCCGACGGCTGGAACTGCCCGAAAAACGGCAGCTGAAGCCAGCGCTTCTGACCGCCCTCCGCCTCGATGCCGATGATCGGGCAAAGGAGGTTCATTCCTATCGCGAGCGCGAGCAGAACGTGCGCCGCCGTGATGTGGCGCTTTTTGCTTTCACGGCGCATAAAGCGATAGTCGAACAGCGTAAGCATCATCATACCCAGAAGCCCGATAATAGCCGCCGTCATCTGCCTTGTAACATACGCGTAGCTGTCGCCGCCGTTGTCGCGGTAGGAATACGCGTGGCTCGCCGAGAACATCATCGTAATGCCAAACGCGAGAAGCACAAGCGTTATTATCAGCATCGGAATGTCAACTCTGCCCTCCGTGCTGAAAAACCGAATTCTGTTCGGATCCTTTTCCTTTTTGACTTTTTTGGGTTTGATCCGCTCCTTCGGTTCTTTTTTCGGCTTTGCCTTTGCTTTTACGTCAGCCTTTGCGTTGTTTTTTGCGTTAGCCTTAGTCGTCGGCATCGGAAGAGGGCGCTTGGCATTGTTTTGCGAATTTGAAGCCTGCGGCTTTACGGCGTTCGCGTTATTTCGCAGCGCGCTGACTTGCTGATTTTGCGGCTTCGCCGAATTCGGACGCGCGTTCGACGCCGGCTTTGCCTGAGCCGGTCTCTTCGCGGATATTTTATTGGAGGTTTTTTTCGTTTTCTGCATTTGCGACCCTCCTCTGAAATAAACGAATAATTACTTGGAATACATTATAAACGCGAGCCAGACCGCAAGCCCGCCCGCGAGAAGTCCGACGAGCGAGAAAACCCCGCCGATCTTGAACTCGCTCCAGCTTGAAAGCTCAAAATGGTGATGAATGGGCGTCATCTTGAACAGCCGTTTGCCCTCATTTGTGTGGTTGATCTTCTTTGTGATTTTGAACACCGTCGACTGAATGACAACTGAAAGCGCCTCGAGGACGTAGACTATCCCCGCGATTATCATCAAGACCTCGCAGCCGCGCCCAAGTCCCAGTGCGCAGACTATCCCGCCTAAGAACATCGAGCCCGTGTCGCCCATAAAGACCTTGGCGGGCGGCGCGTTCCACATAAGAAAGCCGATGCAGCCGCCTGCCGCGCAGTACGCCAAAAGCTGCTGCCCGAACATTCCGAGCACCGCCGTTATTACCGTGAACGCCGTCATGTAAACGACCGTCACAGAGCTGCAAAGCCCGTCAATGCCGTCGGTGAGGTTCACGGCGTTTACCATATAGAGAATTACCAAACCGATAAGCGGGTAGTAAAACCACCCGAGATCCCACTGCCAGCCCCACGGAAACGAGATGACCGTCTGCGAAAGCCCGCTTATAAACATTGTCGCGAAATACGCCGCGATTATCATCACCTGAAAGATGACCTTTTGGATCCACGAAAGCCCCTCGTTGTGCTTTTTGCGGACTTTGATGAAGTCGTCCAGAAAGCCCATCAGCCCAAACATCACCGCCATGATCATTCCCGAAACGGAGCGGATAAACTCCGGCTTATCGTCGCCAGCGAAGCTCGCGCCGTTCTTCGCGAAGATGATCATTCCCGCCGCAAAGCAGACCGTCACGGCGATGATAAAGCTTATCCCGCCCATTGTCGGCGTGCCTTCCTTTTTCGCCTTGTGCCACTTCGGACCTATTTCGAGTATCGTCTGACCGTATCTCAGCTTGTGAAGAAGCGGTATCAGCCAGTACCCCAGCAGCCACGTCAGCAGGAACGACAGCAGCGCCGCGCCCGCGCAAATCCAAATGTTCATAGCTTTTCACCTATTTTCTCGGCAATTTCTTCCATTTTCATACCGCGGCTGCCTTTAAACAGTATCGCGTCGCCGCTTTTTATGTTTTCGAGGAGTTTTTCGGTGAGCTCCTCTTTATTCTCGCTTTGAGTAACCGGAACGCCCTTTTTTTGCAGTTCGTCGCGGAGCGCCGCCATTTCGCTTCCGTAGAGGAAGAATTCATCGGCGAGATCCGATAGCTCCGCAAGCCCCGCGTGGAGCTCCCGGGATTTTTCGCCGAGCTCCAGCATATCGCCAAGCACCGCGAGCTTTCTTCCGCTCATCGTCGAAAGAACGTTCAGCGCCGATTTCATTGAGGTCGGAGAGGCGTTGTAGCAGTCGAGAATTACCGTAAGACTGCCGCGCTTCTCGATTTTCTGCCTCATTCCCGAGGCCTCGTAGCGCGTAAACGCGGGGATTATTTCGTCCGGCTTCATTCCGAATGAAACTCCGACGGCGAACGCCGCGAGGGCGTTCAGAATATGGTGCTCGCCAACTGCGGGCACTTTAGCGGGATAATTCGCGCCGCCGTAACAAAGCGTGAATTCCTCGCCGCCTTCAACGTGGCGAACATTCTCCGCGCGGACGTCATTCCCCTCGCCGAAGCCGTATTTTACAAGTCTTCGCGAACCGATTTGCTCCGCGGTCAATTTCCCGAGAAATTCGTCGTCGCCGCAGACGATCAAGGGCGCGTCGGGCGCTGCTCCGTCGAGAATTTCCAGCTTCGCCGCAAAGATATTCTCGCGCGTTTTGAGGTTCTCGATATGGCACCAGCCGATGTTCGTGATAACGGCACAATCGGGGCGGGCTGCGCTTGACAGCGCGGATATCTCGCCGCGGTCGCTCATTCCCATTTCGATGACCGCCGCGCCGTAGTTCTCGTTCAAACGGAAAAGCGTCCGCGGAAGCCCGATATCGTTGTTGAAATTCCCCTCGGTTTTCAGCGTGTTGAAGCCTGCCGAGAGCACCGCGAAGATCATATCCTTTGTCGAGGTTTTCCCAACAGAGCCCGTCACTCCGCAAAGCTTTGCGGAAAACCTGTCGCGATGATACCGCGCGAGCTTCAGCTGCGCCGTTCGGGAATCCTCAACATAAATTATCGGAATGTCGGCTTGAACGCTCCCCGCCGGGCGGTCGGAAATTACCGCCGCCGCGCCGCTTTGCGCCGCGGTTTCAATATAATCGTTTCCGTCAAAGCGCTCGCCCTTTACGGCAATAAACAGCGCGTATTTTTCGATAGTCCGCGTGTCGGTCGAAACGGTGGTCACATCAACATCTCCGCCGACAAGAACGCCGCCGACGGCGCTTGCTATCTCGGTTGTGCTAAACATTTTCATTCGGTTACTTTTCCTTAAAATATTCCTCAACGATCTCTTTTTCGTCGAAGTGAAAATATGTGTCGCCTATCGCCTGATAATCCTCGTGCCCCTTGCCGCAGAGCGCTATCACGTCGCCCTTTTCGGCTATCTCCAAAGCGAGGAGCACGGCGGCTTTTCTGTCCGTAAACTCCTCGTGCGGGATGTTTTCGGGGATTCCCTTAACCACTTCGTCGATAGTTTTCTGCGGGTCTTCGTGGCGGGGGCTGTCGGTAGTTACTATCAGAATATCGGAGTATTTCGCCGCGGCTTTTCCCATATCGGGGCGCTTGCCCGCGTCGCGCTCGCCAGCCGCGCCGAATACCGTTATCAGGCGGTTTTCCGTCAGCGGCTTCAGCGTGCCGAGGAGCTTTTCCAAGCCGTCATCGGTGTG
>JAIDPG010000174.1 GCA_029062865.1 Oscillospiraceae bacterium | reverse complement strand
AATTCAGCTCAACCGTTTCCGGTTCCTGCGGAATTTCGGGAATTATCGGCTGCTCTGGATCATCGCCGGGTTCCTCCGGCTCTTTCGGAATAGTCGGTTCCTCGGGGATCTCCGGCGCTTCCGCCTTGTCCTTGATCATAAAGCGAACGTGCGCCGCGAGCGGCTCCTCGCCCGCGCTTATTCCGAAAATCGCGCCCTGCTCGATAAACAGCGTGAGCTCCGTGCAGTTGTCGACAGTCAAAACCAAGCCCTCGCCGAACAGCGCCGATTTGTTGTCTTCCGCGTCAAGCGCCTCGTCAAGCGAATTAAACCGCCCAAGCGCCGCTTTGAGCACATCATCCTCCGAAAGCTCAAAAGCGCCCGCGCTCAGCGATCCTATTATTATAGTATGCGGATCGGAATTCTCCTCGCCGAAAAAGCTCTCGTCGATCTCGAAGGCAAGCTCCGCAAAATCGATCGCGCAAGCCGCGTCGAGAATAAGAGACGCTTCGGTATTATAGTCGAGCGCCGCGCCCAGCCGAAGCGTCCCCGCCGCGGCGGTAATCGCGACCTCGCGCTGCTCCGTGATAAGATTGTGCTCCGCGTCAAACGCGAGCAGATCAACGATGATGCCGCCGTCTGCCAGAATACGGCTGTCAACGGGGTTTGTGCCGCGGTAAATTACATCAACCGTAACGTCCTCGGCAATCTCGCCGTTTCTCATAAATCTCGGCGACAGCTTCAGATAAACGTCGCGTTCGCCGACCTCGCTTGTGATAAGATATTTCACCGAATTTACGCCGATGTCGTAAAGCGCGGCGTTCAGCATCGTTTTCTCGCCGTCGGAATTCGTCGTGTAAAGCTCGAAATCCGTATCGAATGTCCAGCGGTTTTTGGTTATTCCGAACGTTGCGTTGTAAACCGTGTTTTCCGCCTGCGTGCCGATAATCAGCGTCTTTTCGACTATGTATTTGTCCGCGCTGCCCTCAACGAAAAGGTTCAGCGTTGCGTTTTTGTCGCCTATCGAATACTGCTCGCCGTCGACCCAGACGAACTCCGCGCCGTCGGGAAGCTCCACCTTGTCGCCGCGCTTGTGGAGCGGCTCGGGAGCTTCGGGAGCTTCTTCCGAAGCTCCCGGCTCTTCGTTGTCCTCGGGAATTTCGCTGTTTTCGTTATCGGGAGAAGCCGCCTCGGGCACTTCCTCCTCGGGAATGTTTGTAATATCCGCGGGTTCGCTTTCGGGCTTGGAAACCTCTTCGTCAGCCGTGGGAGCCTCGGCAGCTTCCGGAGCGCTTTCCTCCGCGGGCTCACTCTCGGGTTCGGAGGTCTCCGCGGGCTCACTTTCGAGCTCGGAAACATCAGTCGAAGTGTCCCCCGGTTCGCTTTCGGACACGCCGGGGGTCTCGCTCTCGTTATCGTCGGGAGCTGTCTCCGCAAAAACATCGTGAGCGTACATCATATTATCAAGAACGACGCTGAGCGGAACTCTCGCCGCATAGTCGTCCGTCACGCCGACAAGCTCGACCGTCACGTCAACAGCCGCCGCGGGGCTTTCCGCGGAGAGCGCGCTTACGCTCTTCACAAGAGACGCCGCCGAAGCCGTCATAACGCAAGCCGCAACGCCCGCCGCAATAGCCTTCTTAAATCTCACAGCATACCAACTCCTTTCGAAAGTGATATATGTAAATCGTTCATCATCAAAGTTTTAGGTGAACTATCAGAGCGCTTTTACGCCCATAGCTCTTCATAGTATATCTTACCATAATCCCGCGCTGAAATCAAGCGCCGCAAAGCGTTTTTGGTGATTTTGACGAATTGTTTATCGTATTCCACAAAAACCCCGATTTGGGCTAAAGTTTTTTAAAAATCCTCTTGACAAAAGTACTATATAGTAGTATACTATATGGTAGGAGGTGGCGGAGCTAAATGCAAAAGACAAACGGCGGATTTCTCATCACTAAGATCAAGCAGATACAAGGGCGCGTGTTCGAGCGGCTTCTTTCGGAGCACGGCATAAGCGAGTTCAACGGCGCGCAGGGGCGGATATTGTTCGTGCTTTGGGAAAAGGACGACATTCCCATTCGGAAACTTTCCGAGAAAACGGGGCTCGCGAAAACGACGCTCACAAGTATGCTCGACAGGCTTGAGCAGTCGGGGCACATCACGCGCGTTTTCGACCGCTCCGACCGTAGGACGGTGCGCATTTGCCTTACCGAAAGCGCCCGCTCGCTGCGCGGAAAATACGACGAGGTCTCCGAGAAAATGAACGAAATATTTTACAGGGGGTTCGGCGATGATGAGATACTCGCCTTTGAAAAAATGCTTGGGAAAATTCTTGAAAATCTTATCGAAAAGGAGAATGAAAATGGATCAAAAAATCAGAAATGAAATTCGCGCTTTGAGAGAAAGCGCGGCGGTGGCTTACGTAGGCTCGGTGAACGAGGCGGACTTTCCGCAGATCAAGGCGATGCTCGTGTTCGAGGACGCGGACAAGCGCTCGATGAAAACGCACTACTTCTCGACGAATTACAGCTCAAAGCGCGTGAAGCAGTTCCTCGCGAACCCGAAGGCGTGCGTTTACTACGTCGACGACACGAAGGACAAGTACAAGGGCGCGCTGTTCACGGGGACTATCGAGGTCTGCACCGACCACGACACCAAGGCGATGCTCTGGCGCGACGGCTGCGAGCTGTACTATCCCAAGGGCGTTGACGACGACGATTACTGCGTCTATAAATTCACCGCCGAAACGGTGAATTACTACCACGGTCTGTCAAACATAACCGTTTCGATAGACGAGCTGTAACACCGCCGATCTTTACAAAAAATTCAAGCCCCGAAGCAATTATCGGTAACTGCTTTGGGGCTTATTGTTGAAGTATCGATCACCGTTATCAGCATCATTTTCGAGAGCTTTTTTATAATGACCAATCGCTGATTTATAATCAGCTTTGGACATATATGCGTTTCCGGCACACTGATGCGCATCCGGACTATGACTATCGATGGATAAAGCTTTTTGGGCTAATCGTAACGATTCTTCATATATATCTTGAATAAATGCAAGTCCGGCATCGGCTATACAATATTCAAGTTTTTCCTTATCAGTAATCATTTTATTTTAAGCCTACAAAGTTTTCGCAACACTCTCTTCCCACTTAATAAACTCATCCACCGGGCTAGAGTTGGACTCGCTTAGATCATCATACTCATAATTGGTGTCGAGTTTATCGGTTGCAAAGTTATATACAAGTCTGTATTGATTAGGGGCTTTTTTATTTCTGTTGTTACACAGTTCAGTTAATTCCTCAACATCATCCATTCCACAATCGAGAACTTGACTTATTATGTCATCCGGAACTCCTAAATCATGAAATGATACTACTTTCCCTTCGCGCACAAAGAATACATTGAAGAAAGATTGAGATGAACTATCAAATGCGTAAATGTACATACAATCCGGAGAATTTGACGTAGAGTCTTCTAATCCTTCCATACATGTTGATACCATACGAATTTGTATGTCCATAAATTCATCTTCAAAAATTTTGCTCATAATTACCTCCATCGTTATTATTGTTTAAATGTGTATTTGAATAGCACTCCGTCAACTTTGTGATCGACATTATCATCGCCCTTATACTTCGCCTGACATCTCGGTAATTAAGGCTATATGTTCACGAATTTTGACTATCTTGAGATTTTTTACAGACTCTTTTCCACCCAATACAAGTAATGGAACATATCCGAAGCACTCGTCATATTCTAAGCTGCCAAGCTTCTTTATCGCAGCTTTATACTGTTTGATGCTTAATTCATCATCTAATTCACCTTCCGCAAGATCCTCAAAAAAGAACTCAAACCCATCAGAAATAACATCGTTTTCACCATAACGATACTTTACAATTCCTACGAACCGACTTTTCTCCCAAGTAATCAAATCGCCAAACGCGGTGGCAAAAATAGGAATTGACACATCGCCCAGAAAATAAGACTTTTCAAGCAAAGCCTTATAATCATTTGGGTTTATCGATTTTAAGTAGCCTTTATAAAATGTTCCAAATCCGAATTCTCGCCAAAAAGTTATAACCTCGGTAGGAAGTTTATCCTCGTATTCCTTAATCAATTCTTCTGAAACATTTTCTTTTTTGATGAAATCCGTTATCAAAACGTTTACCTCCTATTATTTTAATACAAGTTCAATATCCAACTCACTTAATTTAGTGCTGCATCCCTTCCCTAAATCATTTGTACCCACTACCGTCATCATTGCAAAAATACACTTTAAAAGTATTTTTTGTGTTCTGTTGCATGACGGCATCTATCAGTTCAGGAAGATCATCTGCACCGATTTCCCCTGAGCGTTTGATCCACGATAGACTACTTGCCGTCGCATAAAAACCATCCACGCACATTTCGCCATCAAATCTGGCTATGCTGCCTTTATATTCAATATCAACATACCACTTGGTACCGGTAATTTTTATACTCTCCATATCAATTCCAATCTTTTAAAAGTCGAGTAGGTGCGAGATTCACTCTCGCCCGGGCGGGTTTTTGACTTTTATCACGATCGCGGCGATCGCGAACGCGCAAAACGACAAGAACATTATCAGCATAACAGCCGCCGGGATAATGGTATTAAGCGGGCGCTGCCTTATCACGCAGTCCGCCCAGACGCCGGAGAAGAAAAATGAAAATCCGAGCTTGAAAATGTCAAGCAATATTTTAAGCGCGGCTCTTATTTTTAAGTCGCCGTTTTCGCTTATCTTCACTCCCGTTTTTATTTTTTTCGAGAGCAGCGCCGCGATCTCAAAAAACGCAAGCGCGGCGACCGTAACGATATAGGGATAAGCCGCGTAGCTCTTCTTGCTTATCATATCAAACTGCCCGTCGCTCGCGAAGTGAATGCCGAGATTTTCCGGCAAAGAACCCCAAACAACGATAAATCGGACAAGGCTCGCTGTGAATATTCCCCACGCTGTGGCGGTAAGGGCGATGTGTATGATCTTAACTGCCCTGCTCATTGTTCTTCACTCCGTTTCCGTGCGGCGGTCAAAGGTTTTCCCCCGCCTCCGGCGGGGGAAAACGCAAGTTTACTTGATTTCTGTTCCCGCGGGGAGCATTTCATACCTTGAGAAGCTTGCGGTGAACTCTCCGAGCCCCTGCGTGATCTGACGAAGCACGGGCGAGAAGTCGAGCATCTCCGCCTCGGGCGCTTCAGCGATGAGCTCCGTCATTCCGTCGCCGGAGCTGTTCATTCCGAGAACCGCGCCGCGCTTCTTCGAGATGACGCTCATAACGTCGCCCTGCTTGTCGTCGGGCACAAGAATTTTGAGGCTCTGGATCGGCTCAAGCAGATACGGCTCGGCGATCTTCATGCAATCCTTAAACGCCATGGAAGCCGCTGTCTTGAACGCCATTTCCGAGCTGTCGACGGGGTGATAAGAGCCGTCGAGCAGCGTCGCTTTGAGCCTTACAACGGGATAGCCGCCTATCGAGCCCTTTTCGCAGCTGTCCTGCAAGCCCTTTTCTATCGCGGGGAAGTAGTTCTTCGGAACGGAGCCGCCGAAGATCTTCTCCTCGAATTTCAGCTCCTCGCCGTCATACGGCTCGAACTCGATCTTAACGTGACCGTACTGCCCGTGACCGCCCGACTGCTTCTTATATTTGCTCTCGATCGTAACTTTCTTGCGGATCGCCTCGCGGTATGCTACCTTCGGCGCGGCAAGCTCGATATCGATGCCGAACTTTGCCTTGAGCTTCGCCGCCGTAACGTCAAGGTGCTGCTCGCCCAAGCCGCCGATAATACGCTCATGCGTTTCGTGGTTGTGAACGTAAGCGAGCGTTCTGTCCTCTTCAAGAAGCCGTTTGATAGCGGTCGAGAGCTTGCCCTCGTCGCCGCCGCCCATTAACTTCACCGCGCGGAAATAGTTCGCGTTCGGGAACTCGATAGGCATAAGCGCGCTTGTGTCCGCGGGGTCGCACAGCGTGTCGCCGGTGTTCGCCTCAAGCTTTGTTACCGCGCAGATATCTCCCGCGACGATCTCCGCCGCGTCGTCCTGCTTTTTACCTATTACCGTCACCAACTTACCAAAGCGGAGTTCGGCGCCGCTTGTGGAAACGGGAACGCTCTTAGCGCCGAGCTTGCCCTGAACAACCTTAACGTAGCTTATCTTGCCGACAAACGGGTCGGCAACGGTCTTGAAGATAACGCCCTTGAACGGCTTGCTTTCGTCGTAGGAAACCGCCGCGCCGTTAAGCTGTTCGAGCTTGCGCTCGTTCGGCGAGGGGAGCATTTTCGTCACCGCGTCGAGCAGCATATCAACGCCGGAGAGCGTGTCGTTCGCGCAGCAGACAACGGGCGTTATCGAGCCGCTCGCTATGCCGTCGTGGATTCCCTTAACAAGCTCCTCCTGCGTGAATTCCTCCTCGTTGAAGAACTTATCCATAAACTCGTCGTTGGTTTCGGCTACAGCCTCCGCCATTGCCGCGCGAAGTCCCGCGATGCGGTTTTCCGACGCGGGCATCTCGACTTCGGTCGGAACGCCCTTGGTGTCGTATTTATACGCTTTCATGGTAAGCAGGTTGATGTACGCCTCAACAAAGCCGTGCTTGTCATAAGGCACAACTATCGGGCAGACGGACGGACCGAACACGGTTTTCATCTGCGTGAACACACGATAGAAGTCGCTGTTCTCGACCTCCATACAAGTTACCGCCAGCATACGCGCCTTGTTTTCCTTTTCCGCGAGCTGATACGCCTTTATTGTTCCGGGGCAGACGCCGTCCTTGCCGTTCACCGTGACGATAACGCTCTCCGCGGCTCTCATGCCCTCGTACATTCCACCCACGAAATCGAACTGACCGGGCGCGTCGATAACGTTGATCTTTGTGTCGTTCCACACCATATTCGCGATTGAAGCGTTTATTGAGATCTTGCGCTTTATCTCTTCCGCGTCGAAATCGCACACGGTGTTGCCGTCGGCGGTATTGCCCATTCTGTCGGTAAGCCCGCACTTAAAGAGCATGGCCTCCGCCAGCGCGGTCTTGCCGCTGCCGCCGTGACCCGTCAAAACAACGTTTCTTATGTTGTCCGCTGAAAATGTTTTCATCAAAGTGTACCCCCGTCTTTTTAAAATTGAAAATGTACAATGGACGCAATATGCTTCGCATAACGCTTGGACAATTTTTGCGCGGTTCAGGTGGATAATTGAGCATAGCCATTGCGTGTTATAATTATTATACAATAAATCTTCACAAATTGCAAGTGTTTTTGTGAAATTTTTCATATA
>JAIDPG010000173.1 GCA_029062865.1 Oscillospiraceae bacterium | reverse complement strand
CGATAAAGCCCTCGGTTTTGCACTTCACCTCAAAGACCGACCAGCAGCACAACAACGCGATAACCGCCAAAATCACGATGCTTAACACAATTCGCTTCATAGTCTATCCCGCCTTTTTGATTATCGTATATTTTCCGCCGCTTTCGGACATTAACAGAAAAACGCCCTTTTCCGAAACGTCGTTGTCGCGGAGAATGCTTTTGAGCCACCCCTCGCCGAGTCCCAGGAGCTGAAGCTGCTGCTTGTCGACAACGCCGTCGCGGATAATGACGGACGGCGGGTTTTCGGTCGAGCCGCCCGCGCTCACGTCCTGCTTCTCGGCGGGCTGATAGTCCTTTTTCAGTAAAAAGTTGATTTTGCCGTTAGTCTCGACGATAGCGAAATGTATCTGCGTGATGTCGAAGATCTGCTGCTCGCGCATTGCCTCGCAAAGATCGTCGACCGTATAGCGAAGCGTCCGCATTTCCTTTTGCAAAATTTCGCCCTCACTGATAATTATTCGCGGCGAGCCTATCATCAGCCGCCGAACCTTTGTGGATTTCATCATGATCCCGGACATTATAACGTCGATGCACACGAGCGTCAAGATCGGAATTATCCCCATGATCATCGGCACGGAAATATCCTCCACGGGAATAGCCGCGATGTTGGAGATCAAAATCGTCACAACAAGCTCGGAGGGCTGAAGCTCCCCAAGCTGGCGCTTTCCCATAAGCCGCAGCGAAAACGCCAGCACGATATACAAAACCACCGCGCGGATAAAGACTATCGACATAAAACCACCCCTTTTTGCCTATTATTCGGCGAAAAAGTGAAAAATATTCTTGAATTTTTGTTAATAGTGTGATATAATAAAGACAACGTAAGAGCTTTAACAGGATAAGCGTTAAAATTCAAGACTGCATACGATTGGCTTGAAAAAATGATATAATATAGAAGATGAGAAAACTAAAAACTACGCGAGGTTTATAATATGATTGTTGGAGTATCCACCGCTTCGCTTTATCCCCTGCATATCGAGGATGCGTTTGCTAAGCTCGCGGAAATGGGGATAAAAACCGCGGAGGTTTTCGCGAATTCCACTTGCGAGGCACGTGAGCCGTTTATATCTCAGATCTGCGGGATCCGCGACAAAAACGCCATGCGGATACCGTCGTTCCACCCGTTTTCAAGCCCTATGGAAAGCGTTTTTTTGTTTTCGACCTACGACCGCCGAATTGAGGAAATGCTCACGCTTTATCGTGAGTTTTTCGGCGCGATGAACAGGCTCGGCGCGAAGATCTTCGTCGTCCACGGCGCGATCTTAAGCAGCAAATGCACCGCGGAGCATTATTTGAAGCAGTTTCGCTTGTTGAGCGAGGCGGGGCGGGAATTCGGCGTGACGGTCGCGCAGGAGAACGTAAGCTACTGCCTTTCGGGGAGCTTGGATTTTTTGAAGCTGATGAAGCGCGAGCTCGGCGATTACGCGAAATTCGTGCTTGACTTGAAGCAAGCCAGACGCAGCAAAGCTGATCCGCTCGAATACATTGACGCGCTCGGCACAAGCATCGTCCACTGTCACCTCTCCGACGCGAACTCCGACTTTGACTGTCTGCCGATAGGCAAGGGCTTTTTCGACTTTGACACTCTGATCAAGAAGCTCCGCGTTATCGGCTACAACGGCGCGCTTATCGTCGAGCTCTACCGAGACAATTACGGAGAGTTTACCGAGCTTCGTGAGTCGGTTGACGTCCTGGCGGAAATAATTGAGAATGTGTGATGTATAATTGACAATTGACAATTATGGAACGTCGCTTTAGGCGGCGATAAAAAAAGAACCCCCGCTGCGCGGGGGTTCTTTTTGTTTAAAGCTGTGAAGCGGCTTTTTCAATCGCGCTCGAAGCGCGCTCCATAATTGTTAATTGTACATTGTTAATTGTAAATTGTTCACCAAACCCGTTTAGCCGCATACAATGCTGTAAAACTATGCAAGGAGTGTGGCGTATGAAAACACTTGATAATATAGCGGTCGGCGAGCGGGCGGTGGTCGAGGAATTGAAAACCTCCGGCGCTATGCGGCGCAGACTGCTCGACATAGGGCTAAGCACGGGTGCGGAGGTGGAGTGCGTCGGGAGAAGCCCCATGGGCGATCCATCGGCGTATCTTATCCGCGGAGCGGTGATCGCTATCCGCGCGCGCGACTGCCGCGGCGTTGTTATTAAGAGCTATTAAGGAGGCGCTGACGTGGGACTTTCGATGACAGTAGCCCTCGCCGGCAACCCGAACGTCGGGAAAAGCACGGTGTTCAACGCGCTTACGGGGCTTCATCAGCACACGGGAAACTGGGCGGGAAAAACCGTCGCGACCGCCGACGGCGCGTTCAGAACCGCGCAGTTTTCCTATACCGTGATTGACCTTCCCGGAACCTACTCGCTGCTGGCGCACTCCGCAGAGGAGGAAGCCGCGCGGAATTTCCTGTGCTTTTCGGAGCACGACGCGGTCGTAGTCGTCTGCGACGCGACTTGTCTTGAGCGCGGTCTTAATCTCGCTTTGCAGGTTATGGAAATCTGCCCTAAAACGCTTGTCTGCGTGAATTTGTTGGACGAGGCGAAGCGAAAGGGCGTTGAAATAGATCTTAGGGCGCTTGAAAAGAGCCTCGGAGTTCCCGTTGTCGGAACGAACGCCCACGACAAAAAGACGCTGAAGCGCTTAACAGAGCGCCTTGACGCGCTCTGCGCTGAAGAGATCAAGACAAATCCCAAACAACTCCGCTACACAAAGCCTATCGAGGATGCGATCTCGCTTGTAGAGCCGCTTGCGGAGCGCAGCTTTTCCTGCAGGATTCCTGCGCGGCGGACGGCTCTCGCCTTAATAGACGACGACGAATCGTTAATTGCCGAGCTTGACAAATTCAAAACGGGCAGCTCCGCCGAACAAGAAGCGCTGAACGCTGCCGTTGAACGCGCCCGCGGGCTTCTTCAAAGCAGCGGAATAACGCCGGATATTCTCAAGGACCGCGTTGTGTCGTGTATTCTGCAAACCGCCGAGGAGATCTGCGCTTCCGCCGTAAAGCGGGCGGAGCGGCGCGTTTCCAAAGCGGATAAGGTGCTGACGAGCAGAATTTTCGGCTATCCTATCATGATTTTGATGCTGCTTGGCATATTCTGGCTGACGATAGTCGGCGCGAATTATCCGTCGGAGTGGCTCGGGACGTGGCTTTTCGGGCTTGGAGATCTGCTCCGCGGGCTTATGGAGCGCCTTTCCGCGCCCGCGTGGCTTTCGGGAATTCTGATCGACGGCGCGTATCGCGTGCTCGCGTGGGTAGTGTCCGTAATGCTCCCGCCGATGGCGATTTTCTTCCCGCTGTTCACGTTATTGGAGGACCTCGGCTATCTCCCGCGCGTCGCGTACAACCTCGATAAGCCGTTCTGCAAGTGCAGGGCGTGCGGGAAACAGGCGCTGACGATGTGCATGGGCTTCGGCTGCAACGCCGCGGGAATTGTCGGCTGCCGCATAATCGACAGCCGCCGCGAGCGGCTCATCGCGATGCTCACCAACGTTTTCGTGCCGTGCAACGGGCGCTTCCCGATGATAATAACGATAATCGCGCTGTTTTTCGTGAGCGCGGGCGGCGTCGCCGGGAGTTTTTTATCTGCGCTCGCACTGACGCTTGTTATCCTGCTCGGGATCTTTATGACGTTCGCGATGTCAAAGCTACTCTCGGCAACGGTCTTGAAGGGCGAGCCGTCGTCCTTTACGCTGGAGCTCCCGCCGTTTCGCAGACCGCAGATAGGGAAGATCCTCGCGCGGTCGCTCCTTGACAGAACAATTTTCGTGCTCGGACGAGCGGCAGCGGTCGCAGCTCCTGCGGGCGCTGTTATCTGGATCCTCGCGAATGTTACGGTCGGCAACGCGACGCTGCTCGGGCACATCACGGCGTTTTTGGATCCGTTCGGGAAGTTTATCGGCATGGATGGCGTTATCCTTGCGGCGTTTCTGCTCGGTATCCCCGCGAACGAAATCGTAATCCCGCTTTGCGTAATGGCGTACATGGAGCTCGGCAGCCTGTCCGAGCTGGCTCCCGCGCAGATGCGCGAGCTCTTCACCGCGAACGGCTGGACTGGGATAACGGCGTTATGCGTGATAATCTTCACGCTGATGCACTTTCCGTGTTCGACATCGCTTCTCACGATCAAAAAGGAGGCGGGCGGCTGGAAATGGGCGGTGCTGGCGTTTGTTATCCCGACGGTTTGCGGAGTTTTGATTTGCGCCGTTGTCGCGAATCTGGCGAGGCTGTTTTGTTGATTATGTGATAAAAAAGAGCCAACTCTACTATGGAAATTCCATAGGAATGTTGGCTCAAAGGCTCTGAATAAGCTATTCAATTAAAATCATTGCTTTTTGTTGAGAACATAATCCTCAAATTTCGTACCGCAATTGCTTTTATCTACTCAAATGTTACTTCCTGCGGTTCGTCAAAAGGATTTAACAAAACATCACTTTTTATTTCAAACCCCACATCGTGACCGCCTGAAAAACAAGACCTTGTAACACTAAGTCCAACAATGTCTGCGGAAAAGTCTTTAAAATTTATACGCTTATAGCGCGATACGGCGGCTTCCACAGCTCCTCTATCCATTTTATCCCATTCGCCGCAGGAACATAGTGCCAAATATCCTGTTTTGAAACGAAATACAAAACCTTTTACCATAAAAATCACCTCTCGTCAATATGCGACGAAGACCTTACATCTTTTAACCGTCTACCTCTGCCAAGCCTTGAACACGCGTCCATAAGAAGTGTTATTCGTTCGCAGTTAAATATTTTGTTACAAATTCCTTTTCAGATGGAGTAAGTGGTATTTCATTTCTTATGCCAGTGTAAACATTGGAAATCCTCTTGTCGTTCATTTGTTCACTTCACATCCTCATTATATCACGTTCATCGGAATTTGTCAACACTTTTCCGCCCGCCTGCGTTGTAAAATTCCGGAACACACCGATAATTCACGGAACTCAAAACAATTCTAAAAAACCCCTTGACAAATCCCAAAAACCGTGATATAATATAAAATTGGAAACCGACGATCAAGAGAAGTAACAACAGCCAATGCCTTTCAGAGAGCCGCCGACGGTGCGAGCGCGGCAGGTACGCTTTTGCGAATGGACTTGAGAGGGCGAGCCGAACACCGCTTTTAAATGCGGAAAAGTAGGTGAGACGTTTGCGCGCGTTAAGCGTTTTGAGTGTACCTTTGTGATTACAAGGGCGAATTTGGGTGGTACCGCAGGAGAAGTCTTGTCCCATTTAGATTGGGGCAATTTTTTTGTCCCGGAAAGACAACTGATGTGCGCTTTCATCGCCGGAGGCGGGGAGAGCGCCAATAAATCAACGTTTGGAAAAGGAGAAACAACTATGAAAAAGACACTTACAAAAATTTTCGGCGGCTTGCTCGCGCTTGCCGTTGGGCTCACGGGAATGACGGGTTGTTCGGACAACGCCGGCTCGAAGAAATCCGGCGAGCTGAAGATCGGCATTATCCAGTACGCGCCGCATCCGTCGCTTGACAACTGCTATCAGGGAATTAAAGAGGGCTTGGAGGCAAGCTCGTTCGGCGACAAAATCACGATCGACCTCCAGAACTCGCAGGGCAGCACCGAGACGGCGGATCAGCTCGCGAAGAATATGGTTGCCGGCAAGTACGATATGATTTTCGCTATCGCTACTCCCGCCGCTGTTTCAGCGTATGCCGCGGCTAAGGACAGCAACATTCCCGTAATTTTCTGCTCTGTTTCCGACCCCGTTGCCGCGGGTCTCACCGAGACTATGGATAAGGGACTTGAAACCTGCGTCGGCACGTCGGACGTTCTCAATTTCGACGCGCAGCTTGAGCTCATCACCGCGCTCCAGCCCGACGTGAAGAAGATCGGCGTTTTGTACACAAACACCGAGGCGAATTCCGTTTCTCACCTCAAGACGTTCAGAGAAGTCTGCTCCAAGAAGAACATCGAGGTAGTTGACCAGAGCGTTTCGGGCGCGGCGGATATCCCGCAGGCGGCGACAGACCTTGCTTCTAAGGTAGACTGCATCAACAACTTCACCGACAACAACGTCGTAAACAACCTCCGCGTCCTTCTTGAAAAGGCAAACGCCGCGGGAGTTCCCGTTTACGGCTCCGAGGTCGAGCAGGTAAAGAACGGCTGCATCGCTTCGATGTCGATAGATTACGTTGAGCTCGGCAAAAAGACCGCCGCAATGGGCGTTGACGTACTGGGCGGCAAGAAGTGCTCCGATATGGGCGTTATGATAATCTCCGACAGCACTCCCGTAGTAAACACCGAGGTGCTTGAGAAATTCAATATCACCGTGCCCGAGGCATACGCAAATGCCGAAAAGGTTACAACAAACAAAGATTGACACTCGTTTGCTTCACCCCGCCGGAGGCGGGGTGAAACGAAAAAACCACGACGATATGAAAGGAAGTCCGAATGGATATTTTCATTAACACCGTGATAGGGATTTTTGAAGAGGGCTTGATGTACGCTCTGCTTGCAATGGGAATGTACATCACGTACAGTATTCTGGACTTCCCCGATTTGTCCGTTGACGGCACGTTCCCGCTGGGGGCGGTGCTTACGGGCGTGCTGATACTTCACGGCGTGAACCCCTGGTTATGCCTGCTTATCGCGTTCGCGGCGGGAATGCTGGCGGGAATGTTCACGGGGATTATGAACGTAAAGCTCGGGATAATCCCGCTGCTTTGCGGAATTATAATGTACACCGCGATGCTTTCGATAAACTTCGTACTGATAAAAGCGGGCACGGGCGGCGCGGCTATCGCGTCGTTCTTCACGAAGGATTCTATCTTCAACAGCTCCTTAGCTACGGTTATCCCGAAGAACGTCGGCGGCTTCGCGCTGCGGACGACGTTTATCTCGCTTATAATCGTCATCGTCTGCAAGATACTTCTTGATTTGTACCTTAAAACCAAAAGCGGACTTCTTCTCCGTGCGACGGGAAACAACGAGCGCTACACCGTAATGCTCGGCAAAAACCCCGGTACGATCAAGATTTTGGGGCTGATGCTCGGCAACGGTTTTTCCGCGCTCGCGGGTTCTGTCATCGCGCAAAGCAAGGGAAGCGCCGACCAGAATATGGGCGTGGGAATGGTCGTTCTTGGGCTTGCTTCGGTTATCATCGGCGTGAGCCTGTTCAAGCACGCTCGGTTTATGAAGGGCACAACAATGGTGATTCTCGGCAGCCTTATCTACAAGGCGTCGTATCAGATAGTGCTGAAGCTCGGCGTGCCGACGGAGCTCAACAACGCGATAAAGGCGGCGATTTTCCTGCTGGCTTTGGTTATCGGCGGAGGACATTTTTCAAAATTCTTCGCTAAATTCGTTAAATCGCCGAAAAGCGAAGAAAAATCGTCTGTTGAATAGGGGGAAATATGGTAAGATTACAGAATATTGACCTTGTGTTCAATCGGGGAACGATTGACGAAAACCGCCTGTTTGAGGATTTTAGTCTGTCCGTGGAAAGCGGCGAGTTCGTCGCGATAGTCGGCTCGAACGGCAGCGGCAAAACAACGCTTCTGAACCTTATCTGCGGCACGATGCGTCCCGACCGCGGCACGGTGCTTCTCGGCGGAGCGGACGTTACGACAATGCCCGAGTTCAAGCGCGCGAAGCGCATAGGACGCGTATTACAGGATCCGAAAATGGGCACCTGCGCAGACCTCACGATTTTGGAGAATTTGTCGCTCGCCGACAACAAAAACATGCCCTACGACCTGCGCGGCGCGGTGAACAAAGGGCGCGAGGATTATTACAAAACGCTTTTGGAAACCTGCAATATGGGGCTCGAAAACCGCATGGGAACGCTCGCGGGGGCGCTTTCGGGCGGGCAGAGACAGGCGCTCGCGCTGATGATCGCGACGATGAGCGATATTGATCTGCTTATTCTCGACGAGCACACCGCCGCCCTCGACCCGAAAAGCTCCGAAACGCTGATGCAGATAACTCAGCGAGTAGTCAGCGAGAAGAAATACACAACGCTTATGGTAACGCACAACCTCCGCTTCGCCGTGGAATACGGCACAAGGCTCGTTATGATGCACAGCGGAAACGCAGTCATGGATATCGCGGGCTGGGATAAGAAGCAGCTTAAAGTTGAAGATATTCTCGGAAAATTCAACGAGATAAGCATTGAATGAGGTAATTAAAGTTATATAATCATAAGGTTCTCCCCG
>JAIDPG010000172.1 GCA_029062865.1 Oscillospiraceae bacterium | reverse complement strand
AGAATATCCCACAAACGAAGCGCCGATAAGCAGCACCATAAACGTCAGCGTCAGCACGTGATACGCCGATTTAAACGCGAAGCTCTCCCCGACATTTTCCGCGCGGCGGCGTTTGCCGATAAAATACGCTCCCGCGATAAACGCCGCGGTGATGATAAGAAAAATCACAAGATAAAACGGATTTTCATTTATCATACAGTTTTTAGGATCAGCGGAGTTGTCGCCGCGGTAGGTGTTCGCCATCAAAATCGAAACCACGGGTCCGAGCGGCGGGAGCATACAAACGTTTTTCATAAGCTCGTAGAACGCGTCCATACCAAGTACGCGCGAGAACATATCGTTTCCGTAGACGAGATAGATCCCGGGGAGCACCGCCATTGCGATAAACGAATACAAAACCGCGCTGCCCTTTTTTCCACAGCAGCTTGATACAAAAATCGTCACCGCGTACACTCCGAGATAGATAAACAGCATCGTGAGAAAAAAATCCGTAAACATCCGCGGCACCAGCAGATAATCCATAACAAAATAACCTTCAATAGCGGCGTATTTCGGATCTCTCATATTTCCCATGAATATCAGCGAGATCATAAACAACGGAACAAACGAGATAAAGTTTGAGCAAACTCCGCTCAAAAGATCCCCGAAAAACCGCTCGCGGTAAGAGATCGGCAGACTTCCGAGCGTATCCACACAGGCGCGGTTGTTATACAGCTTCATCGAGTTGATCGTCGTCGCCGTGATCATAATGATGCTTATCACGGTTACCAGACAAATCAAAAATAACGAGATGGAAGTCCAATCGTAAGGATTTAATATCAAGACAGGCGACGTATTAGTAATGCCCCGTACTTCCCTCAGCATATCCGCGTAGGTGAAATTCATCAAAACCGACGGAAGCAAAACGCCGAGTAAATTCAAAATCGCGAAAAAGATTATTGAGCGTTTACTTTTCGAGAGCTTGTAGCAAAAATATTTTTTAAATCCTTTAGTCACCGCTATCACTCTCCTTTTCTGGATTTTTTGAGATCTCGTCGATCTGTACGTGGAGTTTCTCTGCGGAGATCCCGCATTTCAGCGCTTTTTCCACGCTGTCCGAAAAGCCCTTCAGACTGTCGCCGCGCACCCTTTCGATGTAGTTTTCCCGCGCCGCAACATAGCTGCCCTTTGCGGGGATAGAATAGATCAATCCGCGTGCCTCTAGATTTGCGTAGGTTTTCTGGACGGTGTTCGGATTTATCGAGAGCTGCTTCGCGATCTCCCGAACCGCGGGGAGCTTTTCGTTCTCCGCCATTTCTCCCGAAACGATAAGGTCGGTTATCCGCTGTTCAAGCTGCTCATAAATCGGCGCCCCGCCTTGCAGTCGCATTGTAAACATTTTGTCACCTCTTTTAGTAATCTGTATTATTTAGGTTAGTACAGTTATTATATCATACATTTTTTCATTTGTCAAGAGGTTTTGAAAAAAAAATTTACAATTAACAATTTCGGAAAGCCGCCTCGGGTGGCGATTAAAAAAGCCGCCTTTCGGCGGCTTTAAAATAACGCGGCAAAGCCGCGCTCCAAAAATAATCATTGTTAATTGTACATTGTCTATTAAAACGCTTTGCGTTTTCTGATCGTATTATGCGATACGTTGGAAATATACGTCTTGTTTGAGGTAACAATAAAACTCTTAGGCATATTATCGGAGATATTTACTATCTGTAATCTTGCCGCGCTTGCGTTCAGAAAGTCCGCGGTCGTGCGGCTTGTCGAGCACTCCTCAATATCAAAAATCCCGATAACGTCATCGGATCTTATTGTAATATCTCCGCCCAAAAATAAATACATATTACTCTCCGTTTAAATCAACGTAAATTTTCCGTTTTCGGTATTCCACGCCTTTCCGTTAGTAAGCGCGGACAGCTCATTTATATTACAACAGGTAATAAATACTTGTGATTTTTCAATATGTTGAAGAATATACTCCCGCCGAACCGCGTCCAGCTCGCTTAAAATATCGTCGAGGATAACGACGGGATCCGTTTTGTTGCGCCGCCTGATGATCTCCGCCTCGGAAAGCTTCAGAGCCAGCGCTATACTTCGTATCTGCCCCTGCGACGCATACTCCCGTGCTGCCATTCCGTTTACGAAAAAACTCACGTCGTCGCGGTGAACGCCGGTCAGCGTATAATGCAGCTTCATTTCCGCGTCAAGATTTTTCTCCAGCTCAGCGAGGTATTTTTTATACAGTACGTTAACATCATCAAAGTTAATACTTTCTGTCTTAAACGCCGAGCTCTGATAGCTCATCGAGAGCTTCTCCGCGCCGTTTGTCAGCTCCGAATACAGCTCCGCGGCGCACTTTTTCAGAAACGTAAAGTATTTCAGCCGCCCGTATGTGACGTTAATTCCCTCCGCGGCAAGCACCTCGTTCCACGGCGCGAGCATATCCACGACGGCTTTTTTATTATCATTATAAACAGACAGTATATTATTACGCTGTTTTAACGCTTTGTTATATCGCGATAGCTTCTTGAAATGCGTCTGTGTCTGCATAAGCGCCACATCGTCGAGATAATCTCGCCGAAGCTCCGGCGCGCCCTTGATCAGATTTAAATGCTCCGGTATAAAAACGACATATTTTAACACTCCGTATAATTCCGCCGCGTCCTTCATTTTAATTCCGTTATAGGTTATTTCCACATTATTTTTACGGATAGTATAATCTATAACATTTTCGCGTTCCTGTATATCGTCACGAAAAAACAGCTTGATCCGAACCTCCGCTTTGGGATCATCGGCGGGAACAAGCTGCGAAAAACGAACACGTCGGAAGCTGCCGCCCAGACAAACCGAAATTGCCTCACAAAGGTTGGTTTTGCCCTGGGCGTTGCGTCCGACTAAGATATTCAGATTTTTGTCAAACAGAAGCTCCGCCTCGCGGATATTTCTGAAGTTTTGTATACTGATTTTTGTGATATGCATTTAATTCTCGGCGTTTTCCTCAGCCGCCGCGGCAGCCGCGCCCTCTTCGTCGAATACTACCTTATACTTCTTGCCCTTAAACTCGATAATATCGCCGGGCTTGATTTTCTTGCCGCGTTTTGTGCACAAATCTCCGTTTACGTTGAACTCGCCGAGGTCGATAAGGATCTTAGCCTTCGCGCCCGTCTCGGAAAACCCCGCGAACTTTACAAGCTGATCCAGCTTTATTGATGGGGTTATGATTTTAAGCTCCTCCATTTTTTCACCTTCCTAAAATATTTCTAAAAATCCTGTAAATTATTTTAACCGCATGGGCATGATCAAGAATGTAAACTCATTACCCTCTTTCGGAACGACAAGCACGGGCTCGACGCTTTTTCCGGTCATAATAAATTTAATGTCCGCGCACTCCGCCGCCTTGAACGCGTCGAGCAGGAGCTTGGTGTTCAGCCCTATCGTAAACGGCTCGCCGCTGTATTTTATGTTGATCTCGTCATTATAAGAACCGAGCGCCGTTACGCAGCTGAGCGCCAAGGTATCGTTTGAAAACTCGCACCGCAGCGGAGATTTTACCTTGTCGCTGACAACCAACATTCCGCGCTCCAGTGTGCTTATCATATCCGAGCAGTTTATCTCAACGAAAAGCGGGTTTTCGTATTTGATATACTTGTGGAAATCAAGGAACTCGCCGCTGATAAGTCTGGAAATCATCGTGTAATTTCCGAACAGGAACGAAACCTGATTTTTTTCGAGACTTATCGTAATATTCTGCTCGTCATCGGCAAGCAGCCTCGACAACTGATCGAGTGATTTTGACGGAACTATAAACTTCAGATTATCGTGAGTAATCGGCTCCTGCCGAACCGCAATTCTCATGCCGTCCATTCCGACAACGCTTAAAACATTGTCAAGAATTTCAAACAAGCAGCCCATAAACACCGGCTTTGTTTCGGAAAGCGAGCAAGCGTATTTTGTCTGGGTTATCATGCTTTTAAGCGTTTTTTGCGGCATAACAAAGCCGTTTTCGTCATTTGCCTGCGGCACCTGCGGATATTCGTCGGCGCTCATGCACATAATAGACATTCTTGTTCTGCCGCATTTTATCGATGCGGAATTTTTGTCGTCTATAACTATATCAATAGCGCCCGACGGCATTTTTCTGACGATCTCGCAAAGGCGACTTGCGTTTATAACAATGCTGCCGTCTTCTCCGTCGTTTACCTGAACAGTCGTTTTAATGCCTATTTCAAGATTATATCCCGTAAGCGACAGCGAGCCGTTTTCAAGCTCCAGAAGCAGACCCTCAAGCGCGGGAATAGCGGATTTTGCCGAAGCCGCTCTTGAGGTCGTAAGAATTGCCTCAAGCAATACGTCTTTATTGCAGCTGAATTTCATAAGAGAAATTCTCCTTTCATATCACAAAAAATGTGATGATATTATTTTTTTAACAAATGAGAGTTGAATAAAAAACGCCATTCAAGCGGCTTTAAAAACCGCACAGTGATTTTTTAAACAG
>JAIDPG010000171.1 GCA_029062865.1 Oscillospiraceae bacterium | reverse complement strand
TTTCCGTCATTTTTGCCCAAAACTCCTCGAAATACGTCAGTATTACTTCGTCGTTTTGGGCAATCTGACGAAAAATCCGACGGCGCAATCACCGCACAATCTTTGTGCGGTGTTGCCTTAACTAATAGAAAATTGCGGCGTTAAGCGTTTTCGCTCGACACCGCAATCATTTTATACCGCACGTGCCGTAAAGCCTGTCGGTTTGTTTTATCGTTCGTCAACGAGAGGCGGCTCGGATTCGGCGCTTGTCTCCTCCGATGTGCTTTCAGCCGCGCTTGCTTCCTCAGAGGTGACGCTGTTTGAGGTAACGGTTGATTCTACCGTAGAAGTAACCGCCGCCGCGTTATTGCTTGTGGTGCTTTCGTTCTTCGACTTGCCGAGATCCTTGCCGTAAACGTTGATAAGGTTTACCGCGACCGCCAGCACGAAGAAGATGACCGCCGCGACGATAGTTGCCTTGTTGAGTATCGCGTCCTTCGTGCGCCCGACGTTTCTCTGATAGAAGCTGTCAGATGACGTACCCGAAATTTGCTGCGACATCTGCGTTTTCGTGTCCTTCATCAGAACCACGACTACTATAAATACACAAGCGAGAATTAAAACGATCGCGCTTATAATCTCAAAAATGCTCATTTTATATATTTCCTCCAGACTGAATTCAAGTTAAAGCCGCGTGATTTTATGCGGTAGACCCGCTGCAAAACCAATAACAATAAATACCATACCCAATTATTATAGCACATCAATATAGAAATTTCAACCCCTTTTTTGCATTTTTTTAAATTTTTTGCGAAAATTTAGAGCGTGCCCTTAAAAAATCCGCGATTGTTGTTGACTTTTTTGCGGGAGTATGATATAATGATAATGAGGCAGTATGAATTCTGATTACGAGGTGCTTTATGGGTTCGGTGAAGGCTGTTATTTTCGATATGGACGGGCTTTTGCTTGACACGGAAAAGCTCCTTATCCGCTACTGGATCCAAGCGGCGAACGAGGCGGGCTTTCCGATGAAGCTCGAGCACGCGCTGTCTATCCGCTCGCTGCACCGCTCGTTCGCGATCCCGTACCTTCAAGGGATTTTCGGGGAGGAGTTCGACTACGCAAGCATACGTTCGCGGCGAATGAAGCTTATGAACGAGCATCTTGCGGATAAGCCGCCGGAGCTTAAAAATGGCGCGGCGGAGCTGCTGGAGTTTTTAAACGATCGGAAGATCCCGGCGGCGGTCGCTACGGCTACAGACTACGAACGGACGCGGGACTACCTCACAAGGGCGGGGATCTTCGGCTGCTTTGACAAGATAGTCTGCGCGACGATGGTAGAGCGCGGCAAGCCCGAGCCCGACATCTACATATACGCGGCAGCTCAGCTGGGATTGAAGCCGGAGGAGTGCATTGCGCTTGAGGATTCGCCGAACGGCGTGAAAAGCGCCGCTTCCGCGGGCTGCAAAACGATAATGATCCCGGATCTATCGGAGCCCGACGAGGAGATGAAAAAAATCGCGTTCGCGATTGCAGACTCGCTGGACGTGGTTATCGGGATTATTAAGCAATTATAAAAATTCCAATATATACGGGAGCATTTGGTCTCTCGAAGAAAGAACGGGGTGATAATTATGGCGGACGAAATCAAAAAAACAAATGAAAATCCCGAGGAGAGAATAAGGGTCGACGCCTATGCCGATATAAAAAGCGACGATAACGGACACACCGCCGTTATAACATTGCGTCCTCCGCAGC
>JAIDPG010000170.1 GCA_029062865.1 Oscillospiraceae bacterium | reverse complement strand
GAGATGAGCAGCGCGGCGCCTATCGCCGCGCACAAAACCGCACAGACCACAATTGCCCCGACGCCGTTCAGATTGATCGCGAACGAACCGCTCACGCGGTCAAGCCCGCCCATGATCCATAAAACCGCGATCAGCGCAAACGCGAATGCCGCTGTCCCGATCAGACATTTGCCCTCCGTTCTGCGGGAGTCGTTCCGGCGCTTTGGCTGTTCGTTACTCTCGCTTGGGCGATTTTCGGGCTTTGAGCCGGTGTTCTGCGAAAAGTCCTCTCCACGCATAAGCCAGTCAAGACTCACGCCGAAAAAGTCCGCAAGCTCGACGAGCTTGTCAGCGGTCGGCACGGCGGAGCCGAGCTCCCACTTGGAGACCGCCTGCCGCGAAACGTCAATGCGCTCCGCAAGCTCCTCCTGCGAAAGCCCCGAATTTTTCCGGAGCGAACGTATTTTCTCGGACAGCATATTCTCACCTCTTGAAAATATTATAGCGAATTGTTATGAAAATGTCTGCATACAACGCCTTGAAGTTTGTCAACCGGCGGTTGCAAGTGTGTTATAACGCGAAAAACACGAGCCGCCGCCCCGAAGAGCGACGGCTCGAAATGCTGTCAAATTACACTATGTCGTTCGCGTCAAACGGGTCTCCGCACTCCGGGCAGAACTTCGGGGGCTTGGTGGGGTCCTCGGGCTCCCAGCCGCACTTGTCGCACTTGTAAAGCGGAACTCCCGCAGGCTTGGGCTTGCCGCACTCTATGCAGAACTTGCCCTTATTCTGCGCTCCACAGCCGCACGTCCAGCTGTCGCCCTTCGCGGGAGCGGGCTTGCCGCACGACGAGCAGAACTTGCCCGTGTTAGACTGACCGCAAGAGCAAGTCCAACCGCCCGCGCTAATCGTGGGCTGCACGGGTGCTTGCTGAGCCGCCTGCTGCTGTGCCGCCATATTAAAGAGGTTTCCCGCGTTGATGCCGCCGTTTTGCTGCACCATATTCATTCCCATAAAGCCCATCATCGCGCCGCCGGAATTGCCCGCGGCGGTCTTCATAGCCTCGCCCTGAGCCTCAGTGAGGTGCGCCGCCGCCATTCCGGGGTCGCGCATAACAGCGGTCTTCTGGAGGTTCTTGATAAGCTCCTGATCCTCCTGCGACATTGTGGGCGGATTCATATTGAACGACTTGATGACCATTCCGCGGAGGTCGCCCCATTTTTTGTTGAGGATCTCGTTGAGCGCGTCGCAGATCTCCATCGTATGCGACGGAAGATTGCTCGGACGCACTCCGGAATCGGAGATCTTGCCCAAAGCGGGCTGAAGGGCGGTAACAATCTCGCTTTTGAGCATACTGTCAAGCGAGCGCTTGGGATATGTATCGGTGAAATTGCCGCAAACATTCGTATAGAACAAAACGGGATTTCTGATCTCGTAGGAATACTCGCCGTTGCAGCGGATAGACACGTCAACGTCAAGCCCGATGTTCTTGTCGAGCACTCTGAACGGCACCGGTGAGGGCGTTCCGTACAGATTCCCCTTGATTTCCTTTGTGTTGACGTAATAAACGCGCTGATTTACGGGCGCTTGACCGCCGAACGCAAAGCGCTTTCCGATTTCTTTAAACGTCGCTACAATGCTGTCGCCGAGCTTTCCGTAGAACAGCGAGGGCTCTGTGGACGAATCGTAAACAAACTCGCCGGGCTCCGCGCAGACCTCGGCAACCTTGCCGCCGTCCACGATAAGAGCGCACTGCCCCTCGTTGACTTCGATTATCGAACAGTTAGAAATAACGTTGTCGCTACCCTTTGTGTTAGACGATTTGCCGTCAGCGCGCTTAAAGCCGCGCGTCGCGAGGATATCATCGTTCAAAGCGTCACAATAAAAATGATCTCTCCAGCTATCCGCCAGAGTTCCCGAAACCGCAGCCAAACCTGCTTTTATCAAACCCATAGTACTTTCTCCTTTTCAGTTAATTACTGTCAAAAAGCAAGCGTAATTGCTTTATTATATTGTACAAT
>JAIDPG010000017.1 GCA_029062865.1 Oscillospiraceae bacterium | reverse complement strand
CACTAACTTGAATGGTGTTTATTTAAATTTAAATTTCAAAATTCCCTCACCGCTGCTCCGCTCGCTTTGCTCGCTCTGCAGCGCTGAGGGAACCGGTCAAAATTTTCTTCGAAAATTTTGACACTTTTTGAAATTTATCCGTTTACCGTCTCAAGCTCCGAAGCGAGCTCCGACTCTCCCAGATCCTCCAGATCCTCAAAATCATTGGGCTCGTTGTCCGCGGGGTTGCCGATTTTGATCTCCTCTTCCTCGGTGTAGATTCCCTTAACGGAGACCGTGAGGAAGCGGAAGTCGTTCATCAGATCAAGCTCCTCGCCCGCGAATTTGCCCATAATGCGGACAACAGGGCGCAGAACGTTTTCGTTGTGGCTTATCACCTTGCCGTGTCTGCCGTCGGACAGCTCCACCATCGTTCCTATCGGATAGGGATTGAACGCGCGGAGGAACGCCTTTGTCACCTCTATATCGAAGTGTGAGTCGCAGCTGCCGAGCATATACTCCTCGGTCTCCGCGACCGACCACGGCTGTCTGTACGGGCGGTTAGAGGTCAGCGCGTCAAACACGTCGCAGACGGTCAGAATTCTCGCGATAAGCGGTATCTTCTCCCCGATAAGCCCCGTGGGATAGCCCGAGCCGTCGTACTTCTCCTGGTGAAACAGCACGCCGCTCATAATATTCGCGTTGTATTCGCCGCTGTTTTTGAGGATATTATAGCCGATGTGCGGGTGGCGCTTGACCTCCTCGAATTCTTTGTCCGTCAGCTTTCCCGGCTTTATTATAATATCGTGGTCGATATTTGATTTTCCTATATCGTGAAGAAGCCCCGCGATTACGACTTCTTTGGTCTCCTCGGCGCTTAAGCCCAGCTCTCCGCAGACAGACGCCGCAAGCATCGAAACGCGCAGGCAGTGCTTATAAGTATAATCGTCGTAGTTCTGGAGAGCGATCATCTGGTTCCCGAGGAACGACGTGTCGTTGGCGATATCGTTGATGATGTCATCGGCAATGTTGTCGACCTTCTGCACCGCCGTGTGCGACAGCTCCTTTATCTCCTCATTGCACTCGAAGATCTCGTCGAGGGTGGTGAGGGCGTTTGTAATGCGCTCGTTGCGGAGCTCCTCCTTTTCGGCTTTCGCGGCGTTCACGGGCGCGGCGAGGTCGCCGATGCCGCCGCTTACAATGTGGACGGACTTTATGCCCTTATCCTTGAGCATCTGGATCATCTGCGCCGACAGGAACATCCCCTTTTTCAAGAGAACCTTATATTCCGTAGCCGTCGTAGTAGCGACGTTTTCCGCCAACTGCATACCCTCGCGGGCTTTTTCAATGTTTACAATGATCAAGCTGTTCACTCCCAACTAATTTCAAGCACATATATCTTTTTAGATATAACTATATATATTCTAACATATATCGGCGGAAATGTCAATACCCAAAAGCAACATTCTCCCCGCCCTCGACGGAGAGAGAGTATTTATTTGAGTTCTACAACGGTAACTCCCGCCTCGCCCTCGCCGTATGCTCCCGGGCGGAAGCTCTTCACCGAGGGATTGCGTCTTAATGCCGCTTGAACGGCGTCGCGGAGCGCTCCCGTGCCTTTGCCGTGGATTATCACGACCTGCTTCATTCCCGAAAGCAAGGCATTGTCGAGGAACATTTCCATTTGCAGAACACCCTCGTCGCCCATACAGCCGCGAATGTCAAGCTCCATTCCGCCGCGGCGGTTCATATTCGACGTAAGCGACTTCTTGATCTTCCCGCCGCTTCCCGAAGACGACTGCTGCTTCTTCGGCTCTTTTTCCACTAACCGCAGATTGCCGACGCTCGTTTTCACCGTCATCGAGCCCGTCTGCACGCGGCACTCGCCCTTGACGTTCGGGACGGTGAGCAGCGTGCCCTCTCTGCCCGTGTCCGCGAGGCGCACCGTGTCACCGCTTTTCCACGGGCGCGGCGGGACATATTTCTCCGCCTTGCGCTCAATTATCGGGTTCGCGTCGTCCTGCATTTTGTTCAGCTTTCCGCTTACCTTGCTTTTCGCGTCCTTTAACCCTTGTCGAAGCGCCTCCTTGTCCTTCGTCTTCATCAGCTCCTCAAGCTCGTTGAGCAGACGATCCGACTGCGCGCGCGTCTGCTCGATTATTGACAGCGCCCTTTGCCGCGCGTTTTCGAGCTCCTTTTCCTTTTGCGCTTCCAGTTCGGAGAGCTTCTGCTTGAGCTCGCTTTCGGTGAGCTTGGCGTTGCGCTCGGAGATCGCCATGCTCTCCTTTAGCTGCTCCAGCTCCTTTCGGGATTGCTCCAGCTGGTCGATGACCTGCTCGAAGCGGCGGTTTTCGGTGCTTACAAGCTCCTCGGCACGTGAGATAACGTTGTCGCTCATGCCGAGGCGCTTTGTTATCGCAAACGCGTTTGACTTCCCCGGAACGCCTACTATCAAGCGGAATGTGGGCTTTAACGTCTCCACGTCGAACTCGCACGAAGCGTTATCCACGCCCTCGGTCTCCAGCGCGAACATTTTCACCTCTTGGTAATGCGTCGTTGCGAGAACCTTGGCGCGGCAGCTCTTCAGCTGCGTGAGGATTGAAACGGCAAGCGCCGCGCCCTCAACGGGGTCGGTGCCGCTCCCGAGCTCGTCTATCAGCACAAGCGAATCCTCGTCCGCCGCTTCTATAATCTTGATGACGTTCGTCATATGCGAGGAGAACGTCGACAGGCTCTGCTCGATGCTCTGCTCGTCGCCGATGTCGACATAAACGCGCTTGAAGCAGCCGATGACCGAGCCGTCGCCCGCGGGGATCATCAGCCCGCACTGCGTCATAAGCGTGAGCAAGCCCACCGTTTTTATCGCGACAGTCTTGCCGCCCGTGTTCGGTCCGGTGATGATCAGGCAGTCGTAATTCCCGCCTATTTCCACGCTTATAGGCACGGCTAAATCGCGGTCGAGAAGCGGGTGACGCGCGTTGTTTAAAAAAACCTTCGGCTCGTTTACGACCGTCGCCGAGACCGCCTTCATTTTCGCGCCGAGGTTCGCCTTCGCGAAATACAGCTCCAATATCTGCGACAGTCTGAAATTCTCGGCGATCGCCTCCGCGTTCTCCCCGACCTGAGCCGAGAGCTCCCGCGTTATGCGCTCAATCTCCGCCTGCTCACGGGATTTCAGCACGCGTATCTCGTTGTTCGCCTCAACGACCTCCATAGGCTCGACGAAAAACGTCTGCCCCGTCGCGGACGTATCGTGAACAAGCCCCGGCACGTCGCTTTTGTGCTCGCTTTTTACGGGCACGACGAACCGCCCGTCGCGCATTGTAACGATAGCGTCCTGCAAATACGCGCGGGTGCTCTTGCTTTTTATCATGCTGTCCAGCTTGTCGCGGATATTCTGCCCCTGCCGCGCTATTCTTCGCCGAATTGAGGACAATTCCGCGCTTGCCGCGTCGGACATTTCCTCCTCGGAGATTATACTTTCCGAAATCCGCTTTTCAAGCGGCTTTACGGGAACGAGCCCTCTGAAATACTCCGAAAGCGAGCTTTCCACATTCTCGCACTGCGAGAACCAGTCGCAAAGCGCCGCCGTCTCGCGAAGCACTGCCGCCGTGTCCAAAAGCTCCCGAAACGACAGCATAGAGCCCGTTTTCGCGCGCTTCAAGCTCCCAGAAACGTCCTTTATCTTCCGAAACGCGGGCGTGCCGAACTTCGCCGACAGCGTGAACGCGTCGTCGGTTTTTTTGAGCTCGCGCGTTATCGTTTCGTAATCCGTTTGCGGCTTCAAGCGAAGCGCCGCCTCGCGGCAGTCGTCGCTTACGGTTTGTTCGGCGAGGAGTTCTAATATTTTATCAAGCTCAAGTTTTTTGTAGTATTTATTCATAAATCTACCTCATAAATCATCTCGTTTGTAAATAAAGAATATGTTGTTTTCCGTGCAGGTCGAAGCCTCGATAACCTTGTTGTAATCAATTTTGATAAGCGTTTTCAACTCGTCGAACAGGAACTCTTTGTAGCACGGGTGCTCGGACATAACGAATATCGCCGTTTCGCTGTCTATCCTTATCGCCAGGCACATATCATCGTAAAACGGTCCCTTGTCCGTGGTAATTATCATTGCGGCTTCTATCTCTTCCTTCGCGAACAAGTACTCCTTATCCTTAAAAACGACCGCTATTTTGCCGTCTTTAACGCAAATTGTGTCGATGTTGCACAAAGTAAGCTTCATATTCTCTGCTTCCCCCTACTTCACCGCAAGCGAATAGCTTACGTCAATGCGGCGGCAGACTTCCTCAAACTCCACCGAGCCATCAAGAATTATCGTGTACCAGTGTTTCTTGTTCATATGCCAGCCGCCGAAATAACGCTTGCCGTCAACGAGCGCCGCCATTTCCTCGGGCGGCAGGCGCAGGTCGATTATCTCCGCGAGCGCGTCCGAGCTGAGCCCCAGCTTCCCTCGCGTTACCTTCATTATTACCGCGAACCACTTGTTCGTGTCACCGCGCCGCCAGACCGCCGCGTCGTCGTACTTCTCCCACAAGAACTCAAGCTCCCGCCCGTACTTTCCGCGGACGTACTCGATAAGCCGCTTTGTCTGCTCTTCCTTAAACACGTCCCGCTCGAAGCACTTTTCCGCGATTTCCAAAAGTGTCCGCTCGTACTCCTCGCGGATTTCCCCGACAAAGCTCCCCGCGCTGTCCGTCAGGTGCAGCGTGTATTCGCCCGTGTCGGGGTCGATAACGACCGCGCTCGCCTTGCCGCTTTTGTTGATCGAAACCGTCATCTCAAAACCGCTTGGCGAGAGCGTTTTTGTGTATTTATACTGCGTTTTGCTCCTTTTGAAGCCAAAGCCCTCGAGCTTTGAAAAAACTACTTTTCTGTTCTTGAAAACAGCGTTGATTTTATCCATATATTAGCCTCTGTATCTCGCGTTTGACGCAATTCAAGTCGCTTGAGGTAAGCAGCGGGATCAAGCTCTTAATCTCCTCTGCGCGCTTGTCCCACCAACGCAGCTTCAACAGCAGCGCGGTAAGCTCCTCGTCGAAGCGCCGCCGTACAAGCCGCGCGGGGTTTCCCGCGACGATAGTGTACGGCTCAACGTCGCTCGCGACCGTGCTCCCCGCGCCGATTATCGCGCCGTCGCCGATATGAACGCCCGGCAATATAGTCGCGTTCTGACCTATCCACACATCGTTCCCGACAACCGTGTCGCCCTTTAACGGAAACTCCGAAAGCGGCGGGGTATCTGTTTCCCAGTCCTCGAAAATATTGAACGGAAACGTTGTGACGGTATTCATTCGATGATTAGCGCCGTTCATCACGAACTCCACGCCCGCGGCTATCTGGCAGAATTTTCCAATGATCAGCTTATCGCCGATAAAATCATAAAAATGCGTAACGCGGCTTTCAAAATCCTTGTCGCTGAAATACGTAAAATCACCGACGATGATATTAGGATTATTGATAGTCGGCTTTACATTTATCAGCGTTTCATTGCCGAAAATCGGGAATAATCTTTCGGGATTAGGAATTATACTCATTTTACCACCTCTATTTTAAAGTCGCGAAAAACCGTCTCTCTCCGCTTCGCTCCGTTCGCCTAGCCGCCTGCTAAGGTTCCGTTCCGCTTCGCTTCACTCCACCTTAGCAGGCGCTTTTTTCGCTCCACACTTCGCTGGGTGCGCTGCTTTTGGTCGAAACGCGCCTTTAATGCGGTTTGGTTACACGAACTTTCTTATAATACTCCAGCGCCGTAAACGTCCTCTCTGTGCCGTACAAAAAATAATCCTCGGCGATCTTCGAGAACTGCTTTTCCGCGTCACCGCTTATCCTTATCATCTTAAACAGCTCGTCGAGCTTCGCGAACACGCTGTCGCGCATTGCGAGAAGCGTTTCGGGATAAAGCGCGGCGAACTCGTCCTCAAGCCCGCGCTTATAGCAATCAGCGCAGACGAGTTTTGCCTTCCGCGGCAGGAAATACATCCCGCACTCGGGCTCGAACTGTCCGCATTTGTCACACGCGACAAGATTAGGCGCGAACCCCAGAATTGCACTGTACCTCAGCTCAAACGCCGCCTTTATCGTCTCAAGCGACAGCGAGCTTTTCTCCACGCGAAGCACCTCATAAAGCGTCACTGCGAGGAATCTCACAACGCTGTCACGCTGCCTGTTCTCACGCTGATCCTGCTCCGCGGGCGTGCAGAACTTCATCGCCTGCGCGAAATACGAAGCCAGCGCCAACTTTTCGATATCCGCACCCAGCTTGTGAAACCCGAACTTCGGCTTCGCGGAATTCACAGTATAACGCATTTTGTTCTTATTAAGGCAGAACGTCGAATACGAAAACAGCGACGCGCTTGACAGCAGGCTGCTGTTTATCTTCTTCGCCCCGTGCGCCGTCGCCTCGATAAGCCCCCGCTCGTCCGTCAGAATATCTATAAAGCAGCTGTTCTCGCCGATCTCGCGGCGAGCGAGGACTATCCCGTCTAAAGTAATAAGCATATTAACACCTTATTTTAATTTTAAATTTCAAAATCGCGTCACCGTATGCTCGCTCCGCGCTTCGCGCTCCGCTGCGCTACGCTGACGCGACCG